>NZ_JAALEC010000727.1:0-822 GCF_014145205.1 Dietzia sp. DQ11-44 | reverse complement strand
TCCGAGGGTAGCGCACACCCAAATGCCGTGTCCAGCATGCCGAAGCTGGGCGCGTCGCAGGGGGCGCCAACAGACCTCGATACCACCGAAGAACCCGACCTCGGCGCCGTGATTCGCAAGCGGATCGAAGACGCCGACAAAGAAAACCAGCTTCGCGGCCAGCGCGGCCGTTCCTGGGCCCTCGACGGCCGACAGCCGGCCCTGGTGTGGCAATCCCGTACCAAGTGGCTTGCCGGCACCGCGGCCGAGCTGGCGTGCATTCGTGGCCGGCAGCTGTGCCGCAAGTGGCGCGTTTCCCCACGCACCGCCCTGTTCGTCGCACGGGCCTGTGCTCGCCTCGCCGACGCGGATACCGGCCGTCGTGTCACCGCATCCAACGAGACCATTGGCCGTATTGCGGCCGAGCTGGCCGACCGTTCTCGGCCGTTCTCCCACGATGTTGTCTCCAACGCACGCGCCGCCCTTGCGGAGCTCGAGCTCGCGGTCGAGGTCGCGAGGGGCCGTTACCTAACCGTCGAGGAGCGATTCCAAGCCGCTGTCCACCACGACGGCGTGCAGATTCGAGCTGCATCCACATGGGCGCTGACGACTCCCCGCAGGTGGCACACAAATTCGTATCTACCCCGTAGGGGTCCTACGGGGAGTAAAACTCCCCGTAGGGAATGTTCCCCTACACACGCGCGCAAGCGCGCGACGGCGCCCTCCGGGCGCTCGCAACGAGTGAGAGAGCGAGAGCGACCTCGACAAGCACACATCGTCACCGCCGAGCTTGTCGCCGCAGCGACAAGCCTGGACAACGGGAGGCACCTCGGCGCCCTGGTC
>NZ_JAALEC010000726.1:0-2958 GCF_014145205.1 Dietzia sp. DQ11-44 | reverse complement strand
TCGTATCTACCCCGTAGGGGTCCTACAGGGAGATCTTCTCCCCGTAGGAAATGTTCCCCCACACACGCGCGCAAGCGCGCGACGGCGCCCTCCGGGCGCTCACAACGAAGCAAGGACCGAGATCGACCCAAGAAGGCCCACGTCGTCACCGCGCAGCTCGTCGCCGCAGCGAAAAGCCTGGACAACGGTCGGCATCTGGGTTCCCTGGTTGACGTGGTGGCCGAGCTGGTCGACTGCGACCGCTGGACGGGCCGCGATCTAGTGGCGGTCCTCAACCAGGATGCGCGGGAGAACCCCCGCGACTGGCCCTCCACCATCCAGAATCCAGCCGGTTTCCTGCGGCATCGCCTCTCCCGGCTCCGGGGCGTCCTCGCCGGCCCTTCGCCTAGCGAGGTGGCCGAGCAGCACCGGCAGCGTGCCCTCGAAGAGCAGCTCCAACGGGCTGAGGCTGCCGCCGCGGCCGAGGAACGCACGGCTACTCCTGAGCAGGTGTCTCGCCACATGGATGCCATCCGTTCGATCCTGCGACGACGGCAGCGCAAGTCGGCGGGGAACAACCATTTCGGCCTCGCCAGGTAGCGCCCGAGGGTGGCGATCGGGGGGCGAGGGCGCTGATCGACCGAGACTGAGCTCGAAACCATAGGCTGTGTCCGTTAATGACCACGTCGGGAGGCTTCACGTGAGACTTGATCCGAGATGGATTGTCTTCGATCTCGTAGACAGAGGCGATGGAGATCTGATGGTCCACTCCATCGGTGGAGTCCCCTGCCAACGCACTCTCCGGCGGGCCGTCAAGAGCAACCAGCTCGACCTCGACCGTGACGGTCTGAGGCTGCTCACGGACTACGCCCGCACTCGAACATGCTCGATTCCCGGCCTTCACGCCGATTACCACCTGGTCGAACACCCCGAGTGCGGTCCTACCGGAATCGCAGTCTGGCTCCATCCCACCCCGCCGGTTGAGCGCTGTGTGCTCAACTCGTGGGTCATGGACCTCGCCGACCTCACCACCGTCACCGCGGGCGACGATGTCTCCCTCATGTCAGACGGCCGTGCCGCCGGCGAACAGCGGCCGATCCAAGATCTGTGGCGGTTCTTGACCCCGGCCGACGCCGCCACACTTGTCACCCGCTACAAAGCGGCGGTGCTCGACCCGGACAACACGTGGGTCGGATACGAGTGGACTCTCAACCTTCCAGACGCTCCCCCGCTCCATATGTTCAGCGGAGGCCGTCTCCGCGTAGACGGTGAACAGCGACGAATCATCGGCACCACCGTCGTTCTCGCCGAACGTACGCAGGAACCCCCGGACCTCCTCGGCCCGCTCGTGGAGTTCGCCTCCATCACTCTTGCTCTGGTCAATCGCCTGGCGCGGAGTGCCGTCACCAGCGTCGGCACAGACGCACCGCTGAGCTACGAGGCGTTGTGTGCCCTCGTGACCGAATACGACCTGTATGAGACAGGAGTCTTCCCCGTCGAGTTAGATGGCATCGAGTTTGATGCCAGGGTGGTCCCGATTGCAGACATGGAAGGCGGGGCGGCCACAGTCATGCTGCGAAGAAGAGGAACTGCATGAGCGAAGCACGGGACCGCGGCGCCAGCGGCAGTATCTACAACCCCGTCACTCTCAGGGTCTACGACGCGGGGGTGCTCGGACTGACCAATCGACTGATCTGGCGCTGTCCAACAGCGACGATGGTCGAGCACTACCGCAGCCACGCTGGCCGCAGTCACCTCGACGTAGGCCCCGGGACCGGCTACTTCCTCGAGCACATCGACTCCCCCTCGCTCACCCTGCTCGACCTCAACGGTGCCTGTCTCACCGCCGCAGCCGACCGAGTCGGCCACGGCAGATCTGTCGCCGCCCTCCAGCAATCCTTTTTCGACCCGATCGCCAGCGAGCACAAGTTCGACTCGATCGGTTTGAACTTCGTCCTGCACTGCATTCCCAGTCAGGAGAAGTGGGACCGTCTCTCCCAGCTCCGCGGCTACCTGCGGCCCGGCGGGACCATCTTCGGCTCCACCCTCATCCCGAATCCGGACAACGCGACGCTTGCAGCTCGAGCGTTGAACAGCACCTACAACAGGCTCGGCGTGTTTGGGAACGCCAACGACACCATGGACGAGCTGGAGAACGCGCTCCACGGATACACCGATGTCGACACCCGACGAGTCGGCCAGGTAGTGCTGTTCTCTGCACGACGACCCCAGGAGGACCACCCATGACCGACGCACGCGTAGCCCTGGTCACCGGCGCCAACCGAGGAATCGGCGCGGCTATCGCCGCCCGACTCGTCAGCGACGGCTTCACCGTCGTCGGTACGCATCGAGGCAGCGGCGTCGGCGAAGGAATCCACGGCGTCGAGTGTGACGTGACCGATTCCGAGTCCGTCGATGCTGCGTTCACCTACGCAGAGCAGACCTTCGGCCCGGTCTCCGTTGTCGTGGCCAACGCCGGCATTACCAAAGACACGTTGGTGATGCGGATGAAGGAAGAGCAGTTCCTCGACGTGGTCAACACAAACTTGGCCGGCGCGTTCCGCATAGCCAAGCGAGCGACCCGTAACATGCTCAAACAAAAGTACGGGCGACTCATCTTCATTGGATCCGCGTCCGGAATGTCAGGTGTTCCCGGGCAGGTCAACTACACCGCTTCCAAGGCCGGCGTGATCGGGATGTGTCGTTCGTTCGCCCGTGAGCTTGGCGTCAAGGGTGTTACCGCCAACGTCGTTGCCCCCGGCTTCACCGAGACCGATATGTCCGATGCCATGGACGACAAGGCGAAGGAGATCGGCACGTCGATGATCCCGCTGGCCCGATTCGCCCAGCCCGAGGAGATCGCCGCGGCGGTCGCGTTCCTGGCCTCTGAAGAATCCAGCTACATCACGGGAAACGTGCTCAACGTCGACGGCGGTGTGGGAATGGGGCACTAGCGCCTATCCTGGACCGAGCTAGTGC
>NZ_JAALEC010000725.1:0-2344 GCF_014145205.1 Dietzia sp. DQ11-44 | reverse complement strand
GCGGCACAAGCGGCACAAGCGGCACATGCTCGGTACCCAGTAGTGTCGACCCATGATCGTCCGCGGCACCATTACGCACCTGCACGCCACCCCGCTCACGACTAAGCGGGGGTCAACCACCCTCACTGCTGTCCGCGTGATTGACGATCATTCCCGCGCGCAACATGGTGGGCAGCCCGGGTCCAGGCCCTCCCCCACCCGGTACGAAATCCAGTTCGTGGACAGCAAGCTGTTCCAGTGGTCCGCTGTGATCCCGTCCGACTTCTCAAATGGCGATGAGATCCTGGCCTACGCCGAGGATGAGATCCGTGTCCGAACTGCTGACGACGGGGCCACAACGCTCATCGTCCACGGGATTGACCTCGGCCACTCCACACAGTCAGCGGCGCGGCGACGAGGCTGAGGCGGGGCCCCTTTCCCTGCCCCTGCCAGTCTTGGTGCTCCGCTGCCGGGGTCAAGGTCGGCACCCTGCGGGTGCGCCGGCTCCGCCAATAAGCCCCGGACGCGGTCGCTGCGCTCCCTTATTTCGCCCGGACCTTCTTGGCTCCACCGCCGTTCCCTCTCTTGACCCCGTCCGCTCCACACCAATCGGGCCGGTATCAGGGAAAGGGGGACCTATGCGGGAAGCCCATCGGCGCACGTCAGATGCCGAAAAATACGTGGACAAAGTGCCGAAAGACCTTTACCACTAGTGCCACTAGTGCTAGACTGGAGCCATACCGAGAGGGCAGGAAGCCCCCGGAAACCCAAGGAGGAACACCATGACCGCAGAGTCCGGCACCGTGCTCGACGCCTTCACGCTCGAGACCGAGGACCGCCTCATCCAGGCCGAGATCCGCCTCATGCACGCCGACGACGGCACCGAGATGCTGTGGCACTACGAGAACGGACGCCTGGCCTTCGCCCACCCGGCCCGCCGCTGCGCCATGTGCAACGAAATCATCACCGCAGCGTCCGCCGGAGGCTGCTGCATCGCCTGCGTCGACGGCCTCGTCATCGGCTCCGACTGAATCCCGCTACCGGCCCACCCCACGGCGGGCCGGTAGATCGGACCCACCCCGAGAGGGCAAACCGCCCCCGGAAACCCAAGGAGGAACACCATGAGCACAGACACCGACTTCACGGTGCGAGCACTGCCCAGCATCGAGCCCGCCAGCACCGCCAATCCCACGCATCCGAGCGCCGCGAACGGGCTGCTCGAACCCGCACGGGAGCAGATCACCGCCGCCTACGACGAGCTGTCCCGCCTTCACGTCGACGCCCACACGGCCCGCGAGTGGCTCACCCAAATGGTCGCCACCATCGGCGCACAGCGCACGGAAGCCGAAACCGTGCCGCCCCGCACGAACCGCCCCGACATCGCGGAGGGCGACGGATTCGACCCCACCCGCCAGGAGTGGGCGGCGATTCACCAGATGCTCACCGTCGCACTCGCCGTCGTCAACGGCCGCCGTGGACGACTGCGCGACCTGTTCGACCGCCACTTCGCCACCGCCGCAGGCTTGGCCGGTATCAACGCCGCGGCCGACTGCGTCGCCGCCGCACAGACCAACACCACCGTGACCATCCGTCGCCAGCACGCCCAGGCGGTCCGCGAGCCCCGCCGCACCACCTTCTACGTCCCGGCAATCATCACCTGGGGGACCCGGTACCGCGCCCTGGCCGCCACGATCGTCCGTGACCACCACGGCCGCTACCGCTTCACCGGATTCACCATCCTGTGACCGACACCGACACGGGAGGCTCGCCCAGAAGGGCGAGCCTCCCGCTACATTTCACACCCCCCGCGCAATCCACAGCAGAGGCCGCACACGTTCTCCGCGGGCCTTCGGCCCGCAGCGGACGTGGCACCCTCACGAGCATGACCGAACCGATCAGCGGCACGTTCGACGACGTCACCCGCAAGGCTCTCAGCCACGCCCGAGCGGGCGACCACCGAGCACGCCCTGCCGAAATCAACGGGCACCGCGCCATCCTCACCCCGCACATGGACACCGACGGAAATCTCGACGCCGACGACCTCGCCGCCCAGGTCTACGCGCTGGCGCACGGAATGTTCTCCGACGACGGCCATTACACCGGCGGCTACTTCACCGCCGAAGGGATCGGGCACTACTCGCCCGCACCCGCCGACCTGGACGAACCGACGAGCCAGTAAGAGCAGGAAAAGAACCATCTGCCCGACCGGGGTGATGGTTCTAGCCCCAGCTCCCGCGTGCAACGCCCTTTGGCGCCTGCCGAACGCCAGCCCCAACGCGGTCACAGCACCCACGAGCCCGCTGGGGCGAACCGGTGGGAGGCCCTCTTTCCCTGCCACGCCGATCATTGGCGCTCCACTCCCGGC
>NZ_JAALEC010000724.1:0-9481 GCF_014145205.1 Dietzia sp. DQ11-44 | reverse complement strand
TTCCCTCTCTTGACCCCGTCCGCTCCGCGCCATTTCGGCAGGTGTCAGGGAAAGGGGGACCATGCGCGAGACGGTCCGACACGAGCGCCACGACGAACAAAAAAGCCAGGTCAAAGTACAGAAAAGGCTTTACCACTAGTGGCACTAGTGCTAGACTGGAGCCATACCGAGAGGGCAGGAAGCCCCCGGGAACCCAAGGAGGAACACCATGAGTGACTCTTACAAGAGCCTCGCCGCACTAGGTGTGGCACTGTCCGATGTTGCGGCGCTGCTCGCCGACTCCGAAGTTCTGCACGCTCTGACGTCGCACCTGACGGCCCGCGAGGTCATGATCATTGCCCGCCTGTTCCAGGCCGCCGGAAACGACAACGCCTACCGCTGGGTCATGGAGGGCATCATCCACGGCGACGAAGAGGTTCGCGCAGTGGCGACCCCAGTGGCCATCGGTCCGGGCTCGGTGAAGGTCGAGTACTTCAACCAGTTCGCCGATGCGGGCTACGAGGATAGCCCCATCTACGTCCGCGAGTTCGAGACCGGAGGCCTGCGGAACGCCATGCAGGAACTCAGCCTCGAGGTCGACCTCGAGTTTGTTGAGTGGGCGGCGGTGGTGATCCCCGGCAAGGTCGTCCTCGACAGCGCTCGCCGGACCTGAAGGTTCGACACGCTTACGTAACTAGTGGCGCTTGCCTCGCAAGCGCCACTAGTTGCACTAGAGTCACTAGCGGGAGGAAGCAATGAGAATCGTCGCAGTAGCGAACCTTAAAGGCGGAGTGGGCAAGACCTCCGTAGCGCAGTCCCTGCTCCACGCCGCAGCGGCCCGCGGTCAGAAGGCGCTGGGCATTGACCTGGACTCGCAGGGCAATCTCACCCAGCAGCTCACTGCCCGAAACGCCGACGAATGGTTCGAGCTCACAATCGCCGACGTCATGGATCCGTCCATGAATACCGCAGTCGCTGACGCGATCGTGCCTACCAGGCGGGCAGGTATCGACCTCGTGCCCTCGGGATTGGACGACTACGTCGCCGTCGAAATGTCACTCACTGGAGCGATGATGCGAGAGCTGACCCTGCGCAAAGCTCTAGGTCGGCTCCCGGACGAAGCGTACGACCTTGTAGTGATCGATTGTCCCGCTGCGCTCGGGCTGACGCTGACCAACGCGTTCGCCGCCGTGCACTCGGTCATCATCGTCACCGATCCATCGTCGGCAGGGTTCGTCGGAGTGGGTCGCATCGTCAACACCATCGACACCGCCAATGAGCAGCTGGGTCAAGTCCTAGGCCGAGAGATAGAGATCGGCGGAATCGTGATCAACGGTCATCGGACGGGCATCAAGACCGAGGAGGCATTTGTTGCCGAGATCGAGAACTATGCCCGCGACGCGGAGATCCCCGTCCTGGGGCGCCCCTTGCCCCGGCTGACCTTCATCCAGCGAGCAAACGCCGCAGGCTACGGGTTCGACGAGTTGACCGAGATCCGAGCCGTTGAAGTCGCGCGATTCTTCGACAACATGCTCACCACCATCACAGGGAGGGACTGACGATGGCTGACAAATTGCCGCAAGGGCCAACCGCACCTGCCCGACGCAAGAACCGTGGGATCTGGAGCGATCTGGGCGCGTCAGTCCAGCAGTCCGCGGAACAGGGGCCCTCGACCTCGGTGGAGCCGGCCGTGCACGAGCCCGAGGCTCCCAGTCCGCCCGCCGCCCAGGTGGACGAGCGGCCGGTCAAGAAGTCGACCAAGAAGCCGACCAAGAAAAGTGCAGGCGGCAGAGCTAGGGGGTGGGACCGGTCCGGCCAGGTCTCTGTCGTCCTCGGCAGCGAGCGTCACGCTCGGCTCAAGAATGTGTGGAAGAGCAACGCCACCACCTACGACGCTATCGCCGACCTCATCCGCGAAGCGATTGACGAGAAGCTGGACCAGCTCGAACGCTAGCTCCCACTATCGACACTAGCGCCCCTTGTGCCACAAGGGGCGCTAGTGCTTTGGCCGATCCGGGAAAGGTAGGCCTAGTATCAGGCCTACCGGGCGGGTATAACTCAAAGCATGACTACTCACGTCCTGGCGACCAACGAAATGAAGTCGAATCTCGCGGCACATATCCGAGCCGTCGCGGCCGACCCTCGTCGTCGCGTTGCGGTGGGGGCGCATCGGCGAGCGGAGGCAGTGCTGGTGTCGGTGAAGTCCGCGTTGCCCGAACAGCAGCTGCACGCGATGTCGTCCCTGGCGGGCAGGGCGCTCGGTTACGAGATCGTCCACGCAGTGAGTGCAGGGAGCGGTCCACCCGCAGTGGGGGATTACCGCGGCATCCTCTCTGCACTGGCTGAACGTCATCGCCGCGAGGACTGCCTGCGGTTCATTCGCGAGGCCGCCACCGGGGTCATGGCTGGCACGGGACAGCCTCAGACCGAGGCAGTGCGCCAGGTCGGATGTCTCGTCGGCTCCGCAGTGGAGCCTGACCTCGAATGGGCCGATTTGGCGGTCGACGTGGAAAACGCGATTGCGCAACAGTGCCAGGATTGGCAGGAGGACGAGTCACATGACTGAGGGCAAGTCATCACGCTGCGCATCCCACATGGGGCATTTCCAGGATCGTATGGTGAAGCCAAACCACCGCCGATCGTGGAGGCACCGTTGTCAGAACAGCCCGACCTATTCAGCTTTGACGACGATGCCACCCAGGGAGAGAGTTATGTCGGAGACGACACGCAGGGCCGTTCAGGCGGCGTGGGAGCAGATCGGCAAGGGCCAGCAGTATCAGACTCCGCACGCGCTGACGGAAGCGATCGAGGCCGAGGCGGAACGCCTGGACGAGCTGATCGGGGACGAGACCCAGAGGCTCAGAGACCAGGGGATCGCACAGTACCGAGCGGACAACCAGGGGCATCACCCGCCGTTTCTGGAGTCGGTGCAGATCGGCAACAGGGCGCGGTTCCAGGCGGAGGAGTTAATCCTGCACCAGGAGCTGGGGGAGCAGGTGGAAACCGCGGTGATGGAAGAGGACGAGGAGGAGACCTTCGCGGACCAGAGCTGGCGGGACAGCCCGGACCGCTGGAGGCACTCTCTTCACCTGATGGACGACCCGACGCCAGAGATCGACGCCCTGACGGAGGAAGTCTGGCCGGAGCAAACGATCCGATTCCGGGTGACGGCGGCCTATTTGATGCAGGCACGCTACGAGGACTCTCAACCGATTCCCGAGACTCCAGACGACCCGCTGAAAGCCGAGTTTACGGCCCTCGTCGCCGAGGCGATCGCCGAACGCGAGCGCGACCTGTACGGGACGAACGGGTAGAGCCGGAGCAGCTGGACCTCGTCTTTGACGACACAGGGGCTGCGCCGGTTGACCCGGTGACACTGAACGTCCACGCAGCGCCGCTGCCCGATCCGGCGACAGTGCATGAAGCGGCCCAGGAGCCGGCAGAGTTGGCCTTGGCTGGAGCTGGCGGTGGGGGAGGGGTGGACCTCCCGACCGAAACGCGGCCGGATCCGGTGGACTACCGTCCGAGCCGTGAGGTCACCGTGCCCTCCGGGAAGAAGGCCAGGGCGACGGCCAACATCGCTGCGATCAAGACGTTGCGCGTGCTCGAGCTGGAGGACCGCTACGCGACACCCGACGAGCAGGACGTGCTCGCTCAGTGGTCCGGGTGGGGTGCCGTCCAGGAGGTGTTCGATCCTCGCCGCGCAGACTTCGCCACGGAGCGTGCCGAGCTGGAATCGCTGCTCAGTTCGACCGAGTGGAACCGTGCACGCCACACCATCCTCAACGCGCATTACACCGACCCGGCAGTGGTCGGCGAGACCTGGAGCCTGCTGCGTCGGGCTGGTTTCCAGGGAGGGTTGGTCCTTGAACCGGGTAGCGGATCAGGAACCTTCATCGGCCACGCGCCGTCCGACGCGCAGATGGTCGGTGTCGAACTCGACACCCTGTCCGCCCGCATTGCTGCCTCGCTGTACCCCAGCGCCCAGGTACGCAATGAGTCGTTTGCAGATACGGCGGTGCCCGACAATGCGTTCGTCGCAGCGGTCGGCAACGTCCCCTTCGGGGACATCAAGCTCTGGGACGACGCCCACAACAGGGCGCAGCACTCGATCCACAATCACTTCATCCTCAAGTCGCTGGATCTGACCGCTCCAGGCGGATACGTAGCGCTGCTGACCAGTCGTTTTACCGCCGATGCGGCCAGGCCCGAGGCGCGAAGGGCCATGGCCGATCGCGCGGACCTCATCGGTGCCGTGCGATTGCCGACCGGGGCGTTTCGCCGCGTGGCCGGCACCGAGGTCGTCACGGATCTCCTAGTCTTCCGGGTCCGGGAGGAGGGCGAGGAACCCACCGAGGCCACTCGCCAGTTCACCCGGACCGCAGAAGTTGAGATCGCACTGGATACCGCGGACGAGTACGCACGGCCTGCCACTGTTCGCATCAACGACTATTTCCGCGAGAACCCCCGGCACGTCCTGGGAGCACTGTCGGCCGGCCACGGCATGTACGGAAACAACGAGCTGCGCGTGCTGCCTGATACTGAGGTTCCCCTGCCGCGCCAGATTGCCGACACACTCGGGCCGGTCGTAGATGCGGCTGTTCTCGATGGCCGAGGAATGACCGCCGATCGCAACTCGGTCACCTACGACGCTTCGATTGCCGCCGAGCGTGGCCTGGTCACCCCGGCGGAACAGTGGGGCGAGGTGGCACTTGACACCCTGCGCTACAACGCGGACCTCAACGTCATCGAGCGTTTCAACGGCACCGGGTGGGCCGACAGCGGATGTCCGAAGAGCCGCACGACCGAATGGCGCTCACTGCTGGAACTGCGAGACACCTTCCTCTCGCTGATCGAACTTCAGCGAGACGGCGGCGGCGAGCCAGGTGACAAGGACGCACTGCGCGCCGCCCTGAACGATCGCTACGACGCTTACGTCGCCCGCTACGGCTTCATCAATCGCTTCACCTGGAATGAACCTCGGCCGGTCACCCAGGAGCAGCACGACAAGCGGCTGACCGATGCCCTCGACAACTGGATCAAGACCGAGGGGCGTTCTTTCAACGCCGAAGACCACGCCGACATCCCCGACGACGTGTACTCACGACTGGACGACGAAGCATGGGTGCCCACAGGCTCACGCACCAAGCGAGCTCAGCATCTCGCCGGAGCGATCCGCAACGACCCGCACTTCCAGTCGATCCTGTCCCTGGAGTCGTTCGACGAGCAACGCATGATCGGCCGCAAGGCTGCCGTGTTCACCACCGACGTCCTCGAACCGGCCCGTCCGATCGAGAACGCCGAGACCATCCATGACGCCCTGGCGATCTCCATGGACGAAAGCGCGACCGTCAACGTTGAGCGCATCGCCCAACTACTCGGGACCGAGGCCAGCGCAGTCGAGTCTCAACTCCAGTCAGAGGCGCTGGCCTTCCGCTCGACCAGCGATCCAAACACCTGGATCCCGCGCACGCGCTATCTCTCGGGCAACGTACGCGTGAAGTTGGCCGAGGCTGAGACCGTCGCCGCCGACGACGACCGCTACCGAGCGAACGTCGCCTCACTGCGCACCGTCATCCCCGCACGAATCGAGGAGGGGATCAACGCTCGACTGGGCGTGACCTGGGTCAGTCCAGACGACTACGAGCAGTTCATCGCCGACACCTTCCGCATCGACAAGAGCGCCGTCACGGTCAGCTACGCCAACAACGAGTGGATCATCGAGGGCAACAGCTTCTACAGCGGTTACGTCGGCGACGCACTTGCCTACGGACTGGTTCCACAGCGGGGAAGCTACTCGAGCTCCGGCTACAACTTCGTCGGCACCGAACGCGAGCAACGATTCACAAACCAAGGCGTCTCCCTCGGAAAAGACCGATCCGGCACCTACGACCACTGGCAGATCCTCGACGACCTGATGAATGCCCGCCCCATCACGGTCAACCGCAGCAAGGAGTACAAGGAGGCCGTCCCCACCGGTGGAGACGTCCACGCCGGGGCTACACGTGCGGCCAAGCAACGCGCAGAACGCTTGCAAGAGTCCTTTGCCGACTGGGCGCTCCACGGCGACCCCGACCGTCGAGAACGACTACTGACCGAGTACAACTGGCGCTTCAACGCCACCGTTGCACCCGCCTACGACGGCTCACGGCGCAGCTTTCCAGGACTCGGAAAGACCTTCTCCCCGTACCCCTATCAGCGTGACGCCGTCGAGCGCATCGTCAACGAGCCAACCGTCCTACTCAACCACGTCGTCGGCGCCGGCAAGACCGGCACGATGCTCATGGGCGCCATGGAACTCAAACGCCTTGGACTGGTTCGTCAGCCGTGGATCGTGGTCCCCAACCACATCGTCGACCAGGTCGCCCGCGAGGCCGCCCAGTGGTACCCGGCCGCCAACGTGCTCTCCGGCGCCGGCCGCACCACACGAGACGACCGGCAGAAACTGTTGGCGCAGTCAGCAGCCCAGGATTGGGACCTCGTCATCGTTCCGCTGTCAGCGTTCACCCGCATGAATACCTCGGCCCAGACCCGCGCCTCCTTCATGGAGGGGCAGCTCGAGGCCATGCGCAAGGCCCGTCTGGAACTCGACGCCGGCACCGGCAGTGCAGCCACGATGAAGCAGATCGAGTCGGCCATCACCAAACTGGAAAACCGTTTGAACGAGGCACTGAAAACCTCCAACAAGGACGAGGGCATCACCTTCGAGCAGTCGGGCGCAGACTATCTGTTCATCGACGAGGCGCACCTCTACAAGAACCTCGGTCGCACCTCGGGGGTCCAGGAGCTCAGCCACCCCGGATCCAATCAAGCAATGGACCTCAAGCTCAAGCTCGACTACCTGCGCGATCGCAAGCGACAGGAAGCCTCCGCAGCAGGCGTTCCCGAAGACGCCTACGTCGAACGAGTAGCGACCTTCGCGACCGGCACCCCGGTGGCCAACTCGCTCGCGGAGCTGTTCGTAATGCAGAGCTACCTGCGTCCGGACCTGCTCGAACACGCCGGAGTTGAATCCATCGACGCCTGGGGGCAGACCTTCACCGACACCACCGAGACCGTCGAACTTAATGCCTCCGGCACCAAACTGCGCTCGGTGACCCGCGTCGGCAAGTTCGCCAATGTCGGTGACCTCATCGGCATGGTTAGCCAGTTCACCGACGCCGTGACCCGCGACCAGGTCCCCGTCGACCTGCCGATCAAACGCTCCGGCACCAACATCATCGTGGACTTCGAGCCCAGCCAGGAGGTGAAGGACTTCATCCAGGATCTCGGCTACCGGGCCGACAACGTCGACTCCCGGCGTATGGACCTCGACAACGCGCTGAAGATCGCCAACGACGGCCGCAACGTGTCCCTCGACCCCCGCAGCGCTCACCTGGCAGCGCCGACGGAAGGCGGACGCGCACGCGAGGTCGCCAGCCGAATCCTGTCCGAATGGGAAGCGACCCGAGACAACACCTACCTCGACGCACACGGCGAGGAAGCCGAACTCCGCGGTGGCCTCCAGATTGTCTTCTGCGACCGCTCCGTCCCGAAGAAGGACGGTCGGTGGAACATCTACACGGGAATCCGAGATGAACTGATCGCAGGAGGAATGCCCGCAGAGCGAATCGCCTTCGTTCACGACCACCCCAAGCCGGAAGACAAAGCAGCTCTCTACGAAGCATGTCGCAACGGCCAGATCAGCGTCCTGTTGGGATCCACCGAGAAGATGGGCACCGGCACCAACGTGCAGACCCGCGCTGTCGCCCTGCATCACGTCGACGTGCCGTGGCGGCCCGCAGACCTAGAACAGCGCGAGGGTCGCATCATCCGCCAGGGCAACCAGAACGCCGAGGTCGCTGTCTACAACTACGTCGCCACCGCCACTTACGACACCGCGATGTGGCAGACCCTCAACCGTAAGGCAGCCTTCCTCGAGCAGCTCTATGCCGCCGACCGTTCGATTCGCAGCATCGAAGACCTGTCGGCCGACAACCTGGCCGAATCCACGGCGCTGGTCAAAGCCATCGCCACCGGCGACGACCGTTACCTACGGCGCGTGGAGCTCCAACGCGACATCGAAGGGCTCGATGCCCGACGCGACAGCCACCAGTCGGCGGAGCGCTCACGTCGAGAAGAAATCGCCGCCCTCACCCGCTCGATCCCCAACGATGAGAAGCGGCTCGACATGCTCGCCGGCGCCGCGCCTGCGCTTCGAACCTGGGCCGAGCAGGAGAACAAGACCTACACCATCGGGCGCACCACGCTCAGCGTCCGAAAGGACGCATCGGACCAGCTCCTTGAAGCCCTGCGAGAGGCGTACGTGCAGATGCGCGGCGCCGGCCCCAACGAATCCACCCACGTGGCGACCTTCGCCGACGTGCCCCTGCACGTCACCAGAGTCATGGAGCACGACATGGTCATCCTGCGGTTCGGAGACCTGCCGATGGCCGGCGTGAGCATCACCCAGGAGCAGTTGTGGCCGCAGCGCGACGACGCCCACTTCGGCAAGTGGGGCGGCCAGAGCGGAACACTCGACGTAGCTGCCGATGAGGCCAAGACCAGCCGAGCAGCCATGGCGAACGGCGTCATGACTCGCATCGAGAACGCGATCGCCCGGGCGCCGGGGCAAGTCGACAGCGCCCGCCTCGAGTTGGACGCAGACCGGAAGCGACTCGAGGAGCTCCACGCCACGCCAGATGAGCCATTCCCTGAAGCAGCGAAACTCCAGTTGATGAAGACCGAACTGGACGCAATCAACGACGATCTGGCCGCCTACGAGAACTCCGACGCCGCCCAGCTTGCCCAGACCGAACTCGAGGCCCGTCAGGCACTCAAGGGCAGGAGTCCGGGCTGGTCGCTCATGCTCAACCCCACGCCGGCACTCGTAGAGGAACTCGGCTTTGAGACCGCCGATGAAGTGCGCGAAATGATGTGGCACCGCGAAATTGAGGCGCTCGAAGCATGGGCAGCCGCAAACCCACTCGCCCAGCAGGAACTCCCCGCTGCGCAGGAGCCGGGGACCGTGCAAGGCGGGGCAGCTGACCTCGCCGAGGTGCGCGGCCACATCATGGACCTCACCGATGAAATCGAGCAGGCCATCCCGGTGAGCGACCTCGCTTTGAACACCGCGATGGACAGCTACCGCGACTACGCCAACAACCTGATCCAGGCCGGCGGGAAATCCGAAGAGATCGGGCGACGGCTCCAGGAGCTGAGCGAGCACATTGCGGAGACCGGAGACCTCCGAAAACTTGACGCTTACAACCGCGAGCTGAAGGCGGAGCAGAAGGCCGGCAGTGGGAGCGTCTCGACCGACGACTTCGCAACCTCCTACCTCGAGCACCGGGCGCAGGAGCAACACACAGACCTTGACACCGATTGGCACCCCTACGGAGGCGGCAACCAACCCGAACCGGAGCAGGGGCCTGAAGTCTGAGCCGGAGCGGGGCCCCTTTCCCTGCCCCTGCCAGTCTTGGTGCTCCGCTGCCGGGGTCAAGGTCGGCACCCTGCGGGTGCG
>NZ_JAALEC010000723.1:0-12825 GCF_014145205.1 Dietzia sp. DQ11-44 | reverse complement strand
CTGGGCGTCGGAGGACGGGTGGGCGACGCCGGGCGTCAGGGCGTCCGGCGACGACGATCCCACCCTCAGCGGCACGGCCCACCACGTCCTGGGCGCCGACACCGCCTCCACGTTGCTCGTCATCGCCATCTCGGGCGGGGGCGTGGGCCTGTTCGAGGTGCCGGCCGGCACCCCCGGCGTCACCGTGACCCGTGTTCCCGTCATGGACCCCACGCGGACGATGGCGCGCGTGGAGTTCGATTCCGTCACCGCGACCCCGATCCCGACCCGCCCCAGCTTCCTGGCCCGACTCCGCGCAGTGGGGTGGGCGGCGATCTCGGCCGAGCAGGTCGGCGCCGCGCGGGCCGCACTCGACGCGACCGTGCAGTACACGCAGGAGCGCACGCAGTTCGGCCGGACCATCGGCTCGTTCCAGGCCCTCAAGCACCGCATGGCGGACATGTACGTCAGGGCCGAGACCGCGGCGTCGCTGTCCTACTCGGCCGCGTCGATGGTCGCCGAGGCGCAGTCCCTCGGGGACGGGCCCGACTCCGACGACGCCGCCTACGCCGCGGAGATCGAGGCCGCCGCGGCCAAGGTGTACTGCTCCGAGGCGCTGCAGTGGATCACCGGCGAGGCCATCCAGCTCCACGGCGGGGTCGGGATCACGTGGGAGTACGACGTTCACCTGTACTTCAAGCGGGCCCACGGCACCGCTCAGCTACTCGGCCAACCCCACGAGATCCTGGCGGCGCTCGAGGTGGCCGCGGGCCTCTAGAATCACCTGCATGAGCCCCTTCCCCGAGCACGGACGGACCAACGACCAACGACTCGCCGAGGACCTGGCCGCACAGGCCGGACGGCTGCTCACCGACCTGAGGGTCTCCCGTGTCGCTCCGGAGGAACTCGGCGACTTCGCCGAGGGGGAGGCCCGCGCCGTGATCCTGGACCGGGTCGCGGTGGCCCGCCCCGACGACCTCGTGTTCGGCGAATGGAACCCGGACTCCCGGGCCCGCCTCGAGGCGGACCGCGTGTGGATGATCGACCCGCTGGACGGCGTCAGCTCGTACCGCACCGAGGGCCGCCCCGACTGGGCGGTGCACGTGGCCCTGTGGGAACGCGGCCCCGACGGCACCGGCGGGATCACCGCCTGCGCGATCGCCATGCCCGCGTACGGGCGGGTGATCACCGGCCGTGGTGCCACCACCTATCAGCCGATCTCCATCATCCGCGGGCCGCGCCCCGGCCCGCTGGTCCCGCCGCGTGAGGACGACCGCCTGCGCATCGCCGTCTCGGAGGCCGATCCCCCGGCGTTCGCGGAAGAACTCGCCGAGACCCTCGGCGCCTCCCTCACCCGCCTCGGTTCGGGCGGGGGCAAGACCGCCACCGTGGTGGAGGACGAGTGCGACGCCTACATCCACACCAGCGGCCACCACCAGTGGGACTCCGCGGCCACGTACGGGGTGGTGCGCCAGCGCGGACTGCACGCGAGCCGACTCGACGGCTCGGAGCTGGTCTACAACGTCGAGGAGAACGCGTTCCCCGACCTGCTCGTGTGCAAGGAGGACGTCGCGGACCGCATCATCGAGGCGGCGCGGGCGTACCTCTGACCTGGGTACCTCTAGTCCAGTACCTCTAGCCCTCCAGGCCCCGGTAGCCGTCGAACCGCTCGGCGACCTGGTCCTCGCTGAGCCCGTAGTCGGCGAGCGTGTAGCGGTGTGCGGGCGCCCGGTCGCCGGACAGACTCCGGGCGTTCTCCGCCTCGACCGCCTCGCGCACGCCCTCGTCGAGCTCGGTGCCCACCGCGGAGTACACCCGTTCGACCACTCCCGCCGGGTCCTCGATGAGCTCCCGGTGGTTGACGTCCACGAACGTCGCCCGCGAGCCCGGGTCGGCCTCGTGCCGGGCGCGCACCGCGTCGAACTCGGACACGCCCCGCGCCCACAGGTCGAGCTGCGAGGAGCCGATGTATTCCGGGGTGAACCGGGTCGACCAGTCCGCGGCGGTCCGGTGCGCCAGCGAGAACATGGACGCCATCGACTTCCGCGGATCGCGGTGCGTCTGCACCACCACGGCGTCGGGGTACACCTCGAGAAGCGCGTCGAGCGCGAACAGGTGGCTGGGGTTCTTGAGGACCCACCGCCGCCCGGGGTCGTCCGCCCCGATCAGCTGGAGGTTGCGCTTGTGCCGCCGGTACGCGGGCACCCAGTCCACTCCCTCGAGCCAGCGCGAGTATCCGTCGAGCCTGGCCAGGCACTCGTACGAGGCGGCCGTGGCAGATTGCCGGAGCAGCTGCCAGCACTCCTCCAGGTCGTCGGCGGAGATGTAGTGCACCCCTCCGTAGTCGGGGTTCTCCGACCTGAACCCGGCGTACAGGTCGCGCAGGCCGCGGTAGGTGGGGTCGTCCTCCCACTGCTCCCTCGGCGGCCGCGGCTTGGGCACCTCCGTGAGCCACAGCTCCAGCCCCTGGTTGGCGGGGTCGGCGCCGAGGAGCCGGTGCAGCGCAGTGGTCCCGGTACGGGGAAGCCCGGTGACGACGACGGGCCGCACGATCTCGACGTCCGCCTGGGCCGGGTCCGCGGAGAAGCCGGCCTGCGAGACGAGCCGGGCCACCATCGCGCCCTTGAGCACGGAGCGCCAGTACTTGCTCCCCGCCGGGGTGAGGCCCGCGTCGGAGTGCAGGGAGTCCAGCAGCACGCCCAGCGCCTCGCGGTGGCGGTCCTCGCCGTCGCCGAAGTCCTCCAACCCGATCGCCCGCGAGGCGCTCGCGTGCAGGTCCTCGACGGTGCCGACGTGCACCCGCTCCGTGTCGCTCACGGCCGACCCGGTCATGACAGCCCCCTCCGCGCGAACGCGTCCTGCCGCGCGGCGATCCGCTCGCGCCACTGCTCGGCGGTCACCCGCTGGTCGTCGTACCCGGGTACCTCGTCGGCGAGCCGGTCGAACGGCACCACCTTCACCGAGGGACCGAGCTCCGGCGTGACGGGCTCGCTCACCCGCTGCCAGCGGAACTGCATGATGCCCTCGCGGTGGCCCAGGGTCTCGATCCAGTTGGCCAGACCGGGATCGCGGTCGGCCACGACGAGGTGGATCATCCCGTCCGCGCCGACGTGCGCCTGGTCGGCGGTGAGGCTGGTCTGGTGGTGCACGTACTCGAGCGAGGCGTACCACATGCTGCCCAGCTGGAAGCCCTGGTAGGGCACGCCGGCGACGGGCACGGAGATCACCATGGCCTCGTCCGGCCCGAGTTCGAACACACCCGCGGAGGAGAACTGCGTGGTGAGGCCGCCGGGGGTCTGCCTCGGTTCGTTCAGTGTGTTGCGGACCTGGTCCCCGAAGAACCACGCGGGGAACGCCAGCCACGTCCGCAACCGCCCGATGAGCGCCTCGGCGAGCTTGGCGTAGAACTTCTCCTGACCGGCGAGCGTCACCGGCTCCGGCGCGGTGCCCACCGTGTCGACCCTCCGCAGGATCGCCGACCCGGCCACCTCACGGCTCCAGTCCGAGTAGACCTCGCGGACGGCGATCATCGAGGTCCCCGGGTGGAGCACCACGTAGCCGGCGTCGCCCTCGTCGTCGTCGTGCCTCGCCGGACCCAATCGGAAGCGATACCGTCCGTCGTCGCCGATCTCCAGCGCGCGGTCGTCGAACGCCGCGTGCGACGCGGCGCGCTCGTCGGCCGAATACGTCCCGGCCATGACCTGGAACGACAGGTCCGCCGTGGTGCCGCGACGGCCCTCGATGACGTACTCGGCGCCGTCGGTGAGGTTGGCGTAGAAGTACAGCGTGTCGGGGTTGTCCAGGCCCATCTTGGTGTACGGGCCCGTGGCCTGGAACAGCTGCGGGTGACTGCGACCGCGGTGTTGGCCGGTCTCGATGGCGCCGCGGATGGTCCCGAGCAGGTAGTCGAGCCCCTCCGCGACGTCCGCCTCGGTCCGCACGTGTGGCGCCGACCGGATGATCTCCTCGGCCTCGGCCAGGGCGCGGGCCAGCGGGCCGGTCGCCCCGGCCCCCTCCACCGGGTCCTCCTCCACCGTGCTCTCCCCCACCGTGCTCTCCCCCACAGCGCTCTCCCCCACCGTGCCGCTCACAGCCACGTGTAGGAGTCGGCGGATGTGATGAAGTTCTCGAGCTCTTCCTGCTCGGGCGTCGGATCCACGACGTCTTCCCCGATACTCAGGTAGGCGCCGCGGTAGAACAACAGCGGTCGGACGTCCCGCTCCGTCGGTCCGAGGTGGGCGACCCGCCCCAGGACGATCCAGTGGTCGCCGCCGTCGAGGACCTGCTCGATCTCGCAGTCCAGCCACGCCATCACGCCGTCGATCACCGGCGAGCCGAGCGGGCTCGGCGTCCAGTCGATCGAGGCGAACTTGTCGTCGCCGCGACGGCCGAACGTGGAGGACACGTCCTCCTGCTCCTCGGACAGGATGTTGACGCAGAACCTGCCGGCCGCCTCGATCCCCTTCCACGACCCCGACGTCTTCATCGGGCAGAACAGGACCAGGGGCGGCTCGAGGGAGAGCGCGGAGAAGGACTGGCAGGCGAACCCGACCGGCGCGTCGTCCTTGACCGCTGTGATGACGGTGATCCCGGTACAGAACTGGCCGAGCGCGTCGCGCAGTTCCCGGTTGGAGAAGCTCTGCCCCTCCGGGGGGTGGTCGGTGCTGCTCATCTGAAGTCGGTCCTCCCTGGACTCGGTCGTGCGCGGGCGTCATCGGGCGTCCCGGGCTCAGCTGGTCGACAACCCTGCTGCCCGGGAAACCAGCCTAGGCGTCTACTTGAAGCCGACGGAGAAGTCGTGGCCCCACAGGCTCACGGCGGTGGACTCCCGTGCCACCCAGTCCGAATCGTCGACCTGCACGCCCTCGCAGCCGTACTCGCAGTCGAATCCACCGGGCGTCTTCATGTAGAAGCTCAGCATCTTGTCGTTGACGTGCCGGCCGAGTGAGGCCGACATCCTGACCTTCTTGCGCAGTGCCCGGTCCAGCCCGAGTCCCACGTCGTCGGCCGACGCGACCTCGACCATCAGGTGGATGATCCCCGTGGGGTTGGGGAACGGGGTGAACGCCAGCGAGTGATGGCGGGGGTTGCAGCCGAGGAAACGCAGCCACGCGGGCTCCCCGTCGGCCGGTCGACCGACGATCTCCGGCGGCAGGCTCATCGAGTCACGGAGGGCGAACCCGAGGACGTCCCGGTAGAACTCCAGCGCCGCCGCCTCGTCCGGGGTGGAGAGCACGATGTGGCCCGCCCCCTGGTCGCCGGTGACGAACTCGTGCCCGTAGGGGGTCGGGATGCGGCGGTGCTGCAGAGCGATGGTGTGGTAGATCTCCAGCGTGAACCCGGCGGGGTCCTGGCAGGTGATCAGTCCGCGAACCCTGCGGTCCCGCTTCACCTCGTCCGGGGCGTCCTGCCAGGCCACCCCGGCCGCGTCGAGACGTCGCCTGACATCGTCGAGCTCCGCCTCGTTCGCGCACTCCCAGCCCACCGCGGCGAGCGCGTCCTCCGGTCCGGGGACGATGATCCACCGGTGCGGGTTCTCGTCCATACGGAAGTAGAGTGCATCCGGGTCGTCGCCCTTGCCCTCGACGAATCCGAGCACCTTGGTGCCGTACTCGCGCCAGGCGTCCATGTCGGTGGCGTAGATCCGCACGTATCCGAAGTTGCTTATTGCCATGCCAAGTCAGTCCTCTCGATCCGCTCGGGCGGATCAGACCATCGAATCCGTGACCTTTTCACCGAACTCGTTCTGTCCGTACATGATGTACGCCTTGGTCGCCTCGTTGGCCGCGTGCACCCGACCGGCGTTGGCATCGCGCCAGAAGCGCTGGATCGGCGAGGTGTCCTCGAGCGCGCGGGCGCCGGAGTTCTGGAACAGCAGCCCGATCGCGTCGATCGAGCGCTGGGTGGCGCGGACCTGGTCCCGACGGGCGCGGGTGCGGATGTCCATACCCGGGACGTCGCCGGCCTTGATCAGGTCCATCTCCTCGCGGACGTTCCGCATGAGCTGCAGCCACGCGGCGTCGATGTCACCCGCGGCCTCGGCGAGCCGGACCTTCGCGAACGGGTCGTCCTTGACCTTGGTGCCGAATGCGGCACGGACCCGCGCGCGCTGGTGCTCGCGGTGCACCTCGTAGCACCCGAACGCCATGCCGACGATCGGGGTGGAGATGGTGGTGGGGTGGATGGTGCCCCACGGCATGCGGTAGATCGGGTTGGTGTTGACCTCCAGCCCCGGGCTGGTCGTGTTGGCCATGTCACCGAAGGACAGCACGCGGTGCGCGGGGATGAGGGCGTCCTTGATCAGGATGTCGTTCGACCCGGTGCCCTTGAGTCCGGCGACGTGCCAGACGTCGAGGATCTCGTACTGGGACTTCTCCACCAGGAAGGTGCAGAAGTCGATCATCTTGCCGTTGCCGTCCAGCACGGGACCGCCCACGAACACCCAGTCGGCGTGGTCGCAGCCCGAGGACCAGGACCACTTGCCGTTGAGGAGGAACCCGTCGTCGGTCTTGGTGGCCGCGCCCATCGGGGCATAGGAGGAGGAGATGCGGACGGTGGTGTCCGAGCCCCACACGTCCTCCTGCGCCTGCTGCGGGAACAGGGCCAGGTGCCAGTTGTGGATCCCCAGGATGCTCGCGCACCACCCGGTGGACGGGCAGGCCGACGCGATGGTCATGGCAGCGGTGTAGAACGCCTCCATGTCCGCCTCGTACCCGCCCCACTGGGCGGGCTGACAGAGCTTGAAGAAGCCGGCCTCGTCGAGCTCCGCGATGTTCTGCGGATGGACCCTGCGCAGGTCCTCGGTCTCCTGCGCACGCTCGGCGAAACCGGGCAGCAGTGCTTTGATCCGGTCGATGACCTCGTGGTTGGCGTGCTCGCTCATGTGATCCCTCTCTGGCTTTTGTGGGCCGCTTGGCCTTAGACTAGAACACGTTACAGTTTTGCACCAGACTGAACCGCCCGGAACTCAGGCTATGGCACCCCGTGCCAGCGCCGACAGGGATTGGTTGTGACCGGCATCCCGATTCTATAACCTGTTCTCATCCGGCTCATGCCCTCAGGAGGATCATCATGACCGCACTCGGCTCGGCCCCCGGAGCTGTCCGCGAGATCGACACGGGCGAGACCCGGGATCGTTACGCGCGCGGCTGGCACTGCATCGGCACCGTCAAGGAGTTCAGCGACGGCGCCCCCCACTCCATCCAGGCCTTCGGCACCAAGCTGGTCGTCTGGGCGAACGACGAGGGTGAGATCAACGTCCTCGACGCCTACTGCCGGCACCTCGGCGGCGACCTCTCCGACGGGGAGGTCAAGGACGGCAACATCGCGTGCCCGTTCCACGACTGGCGGTGGGGCGGTGACGGCAAGTGCAAGGGCATCCCCTACGCCAAGCGCGTCCCGCTGCGCGCCAGGACCCGCGCCTGGATCACCAACATCCAGTCCGGCCAGGTCTTCGTCTGGCACGACCATGAGGGCAACCCGCCCCGCGACGAGGACGCGATCCCGGTCATCGCGGAGTACGGCACCGGCGAATGGACCGACTGGGAGTGGAACCGCCTCGTGATCGAGGGCTCCAACTGCATGGAGATCGTCGACAACGTGGTCGACATGGCCCACTTCTACTACATCCACTTCGCGTTCCCCACGTACTTCAAGAACGTCTTCGAGGGTCAGACCGCCACCCAGTACCTCAACACCAAGGGCCGGCCGGACCACGACCCGACGGGCGGCAAGTACGGCGACACCCTGCTCGAGTCCGAGGCGTCCTACTTCGGTCCGGCGTACATGATCAACCCCCTCAAGCAGATGTACGGGGACTTCGAGACCGAAGCGATCCTCATCAACTGCCACTACCCGATCGACCAGAACTCGTTCGTGCTGATGTACGGGCTGTCGGTGAAGAAGCCGGCGGGCTTCGACGACGCGACGGCCGCCAAGATGGCCGCGAAGATCGCCACCTTCTTCGGCGAGGGCTTCCTCCAGGACGTCCGCATCTGGCAGCGCAAGTCGCAGATCGCCAACCCGCTCCTGTGCGAGGAGGACGGTCCCGTCTACCAGCTCCGCCGGTGGTACGAGCAGTTCTACGTGGACCGCGACAAGGTCGAGCCCGAGATGCAGGAGCGGTTCGAGTTCGAGGTCGACACCACCGCCGCCAACCAGTACTGGGAGGGCGAGGTCGCCGAGAACATGCGCAAGCAGGAGGCCGGTGAGGCCGAGATCTCGGACGAGCAGACCCAGTACACCGGCATGGCCGAGGTCGCCGGGGAAGCGAGCGCCTCCCGCGCGGAGAAGTGATGTTCAAGCAACACGACTCGCGGCGCGCGCCCACCTGGGACGAGACCGACCCGGCGCGCGCCGCGCGGCTGCACGGCGACACCGATCTGGACCGCGAGACCTACACCCGGGCGGGTTTCCACCCCGTCGAGTGCCGCGCGTGCGGTACCTGTGTGTCCGTCCGGAAGAACAGCGAGAAGCACACCTCCATCCAGTGGACCGCGAGCAGTGACCGCGCGTGCCCCGTCCTCGCCGAATGGCGGGACGGCGGCGAGCGGCCGCAGGGGGAGGACACCTGCCCACGGATGCTCGCGAGCATCCGGTACGCCTACGCGGAGGGTCTGATCACCCTCGCCGAGGGTGTCGATCCTGCTGACGCCGATCACATGGTCAACCCGCTGTACGTCCCGGAGTAAGACGTCCGGGAGTGATCTCCCGCCCCGCCGCATTCAAGCGATAGGCTCCCAATCCATGACCGCCACCCCACAACTCGGCTCCTTCGTGCGCGAACTCTCGATCGCCGAGGTGATCGAGGAGACCGCCGACGCCAAGTCGATCGTCTTCGAGATCCCCGCCGGTGCCGAGGAGGACTTCCGGTACACCCCCGGACAGTTCCTGACCCTGCGGATCCCCAGTGACCAGACCGGGTCCGTGGCGCGCTGTTACTCGCTCTCGAGCTCCCCCACCGAGGACTCCCGACTCAAGGTGACCGTCAAGCGAACGGTCGACGGGTACGGATCCAACTGGCTGTGTGACAACGCCGAGGTCGGCATGACCATGCACGTGCTGGCCCCGTCGGGCATCTTCACGCCCAAGAACCTCGACCAGGACTTCATCCTCCTGGCCGCCGGCTCCGGGGTCACCCCGGTCATGTCGATCCTCAAGTCGGCGCTCGCCCAGGGCACCGGTCACATCGTCATGGTGTACGCCAACCGTGACGAGAAGTCGGTGATCTTCAAGGACGAACTGCAGGCCCTGCAGCGGGAGAACCCCGATCGGCTCACCGTGCTCCACTGGCTCGAGTCGGTGTCGGGCATCCCCTCCCCCGAGATGATCGGCAATCTCCTGCACCCGGTGGCGGCCAAGCGCCAGTCGTACATCTGCGGCCCGGCGCCGTTCATGGAGACCGTCAAAGACGGGCTCCGCCGCTCGGGTGCCGACATGCACCTCATCCACACCGAGGCGTTCTCCTCGATCGAGGGCGATCCGTTCGCCGAGATCGTGATCGACGACTCGCCTGGAGACGACGGCGCCGGGCCGGCCACGGCGATCGTGGAGCTCGACGACGAGACCCACGAGGTCTCGTGGCCCCGCAACACCCCGCTGCTCGACGTCCTGCTGTCGAAGGGCATCAAGGCGCCGTTCTCCTGCCGCAAGGGCGAGTGCTCCGCCTGTGCCTGCATTCTCAAGTCCGGCGAGGTCGAGATGATCCACAACGGGATCCTCGACCCGGAGGAGGTCGAGGAGGGGTACGTACTGAGCTGCCAGCTCCTGCCCAAGACCGATCGCGTCGAGGTCTCGTACTCCGAGTGACAGACTGCAGGGCGTGAACCACCCTGTCGTCACCTTCACCTCCCGATACGGCTCCACCCGCAAATACGCGAACGCTCTCGCCGAGAGGATCGGGACGCGCGCCGTGGATCTCGCCTCGATCGGGAACGCGGCCGCCGCCGACCCGTTGATCGTCCTCGCACCTCAATACGTCACGACGATCCTCGGTCGGCGACGCATCATCCGGGCGATCCGCTCGGCTCCGGGCCCCGCGGCCCTCGTCGTCGTCGCCCTGTCCCCCGCCGACGACCCTGGTCGCGGCACCCTCGCGCAGAAACTCGTGGCGGCCTCCGGTCGCGAGGTCACCGTCTTCCAGTTGCGCGGCGACCTGGACCCGGACCGGCTGCGGTGGGCGGACCGCGTACTCATGGCTGCCCTGCGCAGAGAACTGCGCAAGACGCCGGACGAACCGATGGCCCGCCTCCTGCTGAACCGCGAGCGGGTGGAGTTCGTCGACGAGTCCACCCTCGGGCCGATCGTGGACTGGGCGCAGGGTCACACCACGACCGGCACCTGACGGTCCCGTCGACGAACTGCCGCGTTCTGTACTGATGCGGTCTAGACGCCCGCCTGCTCCTTCTGGATCTCCAGCGCGATGTCGATCAGCTGGTCCTCCTGTCCGCCCACCAGGCGGCGCTCGCCCGCGCGGATGAGGATCTCCGATGAGGGCACGCCGTACCGGTTCGCGTGGCCCTCGGCGTGCTTGAGGAAGGACGAGTAACAGCCCGCGTATCCGAGCATCAACGCCGACCGGTCGACCACGCACTCGGTCGGCATGAGCGGCCGCACCACGTCCTCGGCCGCGTCGGCGATCTTGAAGAAGTCCACGCCGGTGGTGATGCCGAGCTTGTCGCACACGCCCACCAGTGCCTCGACGGGAGTGTTGCCGGCGCCGGCGCCGAAGCGGCGGGTCGAACCGTCGATCTGCTGCGCGCCGGCGCGGATGGCCATGATCGAGTTCCCGACGCCCACGTCGAGGTTCTCGTGCCCGTGGAAGCCGACCTGCGCGTCGTCGCCGAGCTCCGCGACCAGCGCGGCGACCCGGTCTGACACCTGGTCCATGACGAGCGCGCCCGCCGAGTCGACGATGTACACGCACTGACACCCCGCGTCGGCCATGATGCGGGCCTGCTTCGCGAGCACCTCCGGGGGTTGGGTGTGGCTCATCATGAGGAACCCGACGGTCTCCAACCCGAGCTCACGGGCGTATCCGAAATGCTGGATCGAGACGTCGGCCTCGGTGCAGTGGGTGGCGACCCGGCAGATCGACCCGCCGTTGTCCCGCGCGGCCAGGATATCGTCCTTGATCCCCAGTCCCGGCAGGGTGAGGAACGCGATCTTGGCCTGCGTGGCGGTCTCGGCCGCCACCTTGATGAGGTCCTGGTCGTAGGACTTGGCGAAGCCGTAGTTGAAGGACGCACCGCCGAGGCCGTCGCCGTGGGTGACCTCGATGACGGGGACCCCGGCCCCGTCGAGCGCCGCGACGACCTCGCGGACGTCGTCGACGGAGAACTGGTGCCGCTTGTGGTGCGAGCCGTCACGCAGCGACGAATCGGTGATGCGGATGTCGAGTTCAGGGCTGTACGCGCGGGCGTCTGCGTTGTACGGGTTGGTCCTGTCCATGGTCCTCACACTCCCAGCGTGGTGGTGGTGAGCTCGGTCCTGCCGAGCCGGGTCCGGGCGATGTCCTCGCCGACCTTCGTGGCGGCGGCGGTAATGATGTCGAGGTTCCCGGCATACGGCGGCAGGAAGTCCCCGGCCCCCTCGACCTCGACGAAGATGGCGACACGCGCCATCCCCCCGGTGATCTCGGTGGGCGGATCGAACTGTGGTTCCTGGAGCAGCCGGTACCCCGGCACGTACTCCTGGATCTCCTTCTCGCGCTTGCGGATGGCGGTGGTGATGAGGTCCTGGTCGGCGCCGGAGGGGATCGCGCAGAAGATGGTGTCGCGCATGATCATCGGGGGCTCGGCGGGGTTGAGGATGATGATCGCCTTGCCCCGCTTGGCGCCGCCGACCTTCTCGATGGCCAGCTTGGTGGTCTCGGTGAACTCGTCGATGTTCGCGCGGGTGCCCGGCCCCGCCGACTCGGAGGAGACCGAGGCGACGATCTCCGCGTATTCCACCGGGACGACCGAGGAGACCGCGTGGACCATCGGGATGGTGGCCTGGCCGCCGCAGGTGACCATGTTGTGGTTCGGCGCGTCGACGTGGTCGTGCAGGTTGGCGGGCGGGATGACCATCGGGCCCACCGCGGCGGGGGTGAGGTCGATGGCGGTGATGCCCGCGGCTTCGTAGCGGGGCGCGTAGGCCTTGTGGACGTAGGCGCTGGTGGCCTCGAACAGCAGGTCGGGCTTCTCGCCTCCCGCCTCGATCGCGGCCAGCAGTTCATCGGCCCCGCCAGACATGCAGGTCAGTCCGTGGTCTGCGGCGCGCTTCATCCCCTCGGACTCCGAATCGATGCCGATCATCCACTTGGGCTCGATGAACTCGCTGCGCTCGAGCTTGTACATAAGGTCGGTGCCGATGTTTCCCGACCCGACTATCGCGGCGGTGAGCATGGTCTTCTCTGTCATACCGACAGTCTCTCCACCTGTCTTCTCCGCCACAATCAGGCGTGCCGCTCAGCGGAACAGCTTGCGTGACGGAACCCGGAGTCGCCCGTCAGGCGGGGTGGGTGCGGTGGGCGCCTGGTGGGTTGGTGAGGTGGCCGTCGTCGGTGATGAGGCGGTCGAGGTGTTGGCGCCATCGGTGGTCGAGGATCCGGTCGCGCGCTTGGGCCAGGGGGCCGTGTGGGGTGGTGCGGTGTTCGTGTCCGGTTTCGGTGATGATGGTCAGTTCACCGAGTGGGCCGGGCCGGTAGGCGCAGTGGCCGAAGGTCTTCTCGCGGTGGTGCTTGCGGCACAGGCAGATCAGGTTCCACTCGGCGGTGGGTCCGCCCAGTTCCGGGCGCAGGTGGTCGAAGGCGATGACGTGGTCGATCTCGCAGTCGTGGGCGTCGACGGTGCAGCCGGGGTGGCG
>NZ_JAALEC010000722.1:0-509 GCF_014145205.1 Dietzia sp. DQ11-44 | reverse complement strand
CGCCGCACTCGTGTGGCTCGTCGCGGCCGGGCCGATGTCGTCCTCGGATCGCGCGGAGCGCGCGGTCGAGCAGACTCTCCGCGACATGACCGCCTCGGACTCGTTCGCCGAGTTCAACAGCCATCTCTGCGCCGAGAACCGGGTGCCGCAGGACCTGGTCGACAACATCACCGCCTCCGGCGAGCAGACCGGCACCGACCTCGACGCGATGCTGCGCGAGTCCATCGCGGGTTCGTTCCCGCAGGATCTCGAGGTCACCGGGGTCGAGATCGAGGGCGATGTCGCCACCGCCACCGTGGAGTCGGAATCCGACGAGTCCGCGCCAGAGCAGGTACGGATGCTCAATGAGGACGGCGCCTGGAAGGTGTGCGAGCCCGGCGTGGGAATGGGTGCGGTGCCTCAGGGCGATCAGCCCGGCTGAGTTCCCGCCGGCTGATCGCCCCGAGTCTGATCGCCCTGAGACACGACGGCACGCCACGCGCCGCACACACGAGCCGTGCAGGAGTCAC
>NZ_JAALEC010000721.1:0-396 GCF_014145205.1 Dietzia sp. DQ11-44 | reverse complement strand
CGCCGGGGTGATGAAGTACTTGAGCACCGCATCCGGCGTGTCCTGAACGCCCGGTTGCGGGTCGATCAAGTCGAACCGCACCTTGGCGTCGCCGCCGGAGAGCAGTTCCTCGCACAGCCAGTCGAAGCTGGCGTAGGCGCCGTTGACGAACTGCACCCGGTTGGGCAGGCCCTGCGCGATGCTGTCGATGACCGAGATCCGGATGGGCTTGTCGGTGCCCCACGACGCACCCGGCCGCAGAGCTCCCGGCAGCGGAGCGCCCGTGCCGGCGGTCGCGCCATCTGTGTTGTCGGCGCGGTGGGTGTCCTCGGGGTCGTGCAGGGCGGTGCCGATGTCGTCGGTGTTCGGGTCCCCCAGGGCGCACAGGGCATCGGCGCGCAGTTGGTCGCGGGTGCG
>NZ_JAALEC010000720.1:0-267 GCF_014145205.1 Dietzia sp. DQ11-44 | reverse complement strand
CGCTCTCGTGCCGATCGGGTGAAGCTGGCCGAGTGCATCAGGTATCTGCGGGACGGTGACGAGCTGGTGGTCGCGTCGATGGACCGACTCGCCCGTTCCCTAGTCGATCTCAAGCAGATCGTTGGTGAGGTCACCGCGAAGGGCGCGAGCGTGGAGTTCGTCCACGAGCGGGCCACCTACGCCGCTGGTGCCCAGGATCCTCGAGCCGACCTCATGCTGTCGCTACTCGGGGCGTTTGCCGAGTTTGAGCGGGCCATCATCCGTGAG
>NZ_JAALEC010000719.1:0-11562 GCF_014145205.1 Dietzia sp. DQ11-44 | reverse complement strand
CAGGCCGAGGGCATCGCCATCGCCAAGGCGAAAGGCAAGTACAAGGGACGGAAACGCGTCCTGACCGACGAACAGATCGACAACGCCCGCACCCGCGTTGCGGCGGGGGAGGGGCCGACGGCGATCGCCCGAGACCTTGGGATTGGACGTTCCACGCTCTACCGGGCCCTGCAGCGCCGGGGGCGTAGTTGTTGATGGGTGGCCGACCTTGCAGTAGCCCTGCCACATCGAAGGAAAACGGGTGGTTAAGTTTACGAAGATTTGATGAAGAAAACCGACTGCGGCGCCGATGCGCCACGCCCACGTCGCAGAGAGTCGACACTGGGGCCACCTCGAGAGTCGAGGGTGTCGATTTCGAAGGGAAAGCGCGATGGATATGACGGGCATGATGGGCCAGGTGCACGACGTGCTGCACCAGCTGATGGCGTGGTTTCACCAGATGAGTGGAATGCCGATGATGGACATGATGGACATGGCGATGTAGAACACTACTTTCGCGGAGTGACCCGGTGGCGGGGGCGGGCAATTCGGGCCGCTGAAGTGTTCCCGGCGGCGATTCCACGCTTCGGCAGGGGCGACGCGTGTCGGGGCCGCGGCGCAACCGGTATCAGGGTGCCGGTACAACGTCGACTTCCCGGCCGCTGGTCAGTGCGTCCCACTCTGCCGGCCCGCGCTCACCGGAAGAGTGTCGCCGGGATGCCGTGCCCTGGCCGGCGATCACGGTAATTTCGTCCCTTCACCTTGGTTGCCTGATCGTTGACAGGGGCCGATCGAACAAATCACGCTGGTCTCGATGTCCGCGACTACGATGGCCGGACTTCTTGCCGCGGACCGTAAAACCGAGAGCATCCTGCCGAGTGCGATCGGCTTGCGCGGCCGTCGCCCGCAGGCCAGAGAACCTCGAACCCTGAGACGGTGCCGTTGCGCGCATCAGTCCAGTAGACCTTGCCGACCACGGCGTCGGTCACGTGAGCTGGCGCGAAACCGTGGACGCGACCGCGCGCACCGCATAGTTGGCCGGGTGGATGGCGACCCGGCCATGAGGCCGCCTCGGGGCCGGTCGGCTGGTGGGGTTCGCCGCACACCTCCGCCGGCGGTCGAATCCCTACGCGGGTGACCGCCTCGCTCCCGGAGCGCCACGGTAAAGGGGCCTGGGTAAGGAAAAGGGTCGATTCCGGCAGGGCAGGCGATAGGTTCCTGATGGTGATCGGGAAGTAGACGTTTACGGGTTGTATCGGTCGGTCGAGTGCGACCGACGCAGCCTCGCTCGGTGTGAACTCGACTGGCTCGCCGACGGTGATCTCTAGCTTGACTTCGCCTCCTCGGACTGTGTCGGAGTAGACCGCGGTCTGGCCAAACTTGCATGACCTGGTAAGTGGGCCTGTTTCGCAGACCGTGAGGTCAGGCACCGAAGTGGGATCATCTTCGAGGCCCGCTAGGGAGGGCTGCTCGGTGCTCGAAGTGGCTGTGTTTTCTGCCGCAGACGGGGCGTCGTCTTCCAGGAGCGCCCCGACAGTAATGATGCTGCCCAGGATAACGCCGACGCCGCCGACCGTGGCCCACATTTTCCAGGGGACTGGCGGCTTCGGCCTACGAAAGCTCAGGGTCGTTCGCACTCGGCCATGCTGCTGCGAGACCAACTCCCAGCCTTCCTGCTGCTTACTGGTGATCGCTTTCGACTCAGTGCCCGGGAACGCTTTGATTTCGGTGATCTCGTACCGTGGTTCCTTACTTGACATGTCTTTCCCGTCCGTCGATAGCGGTGCTGTGGGGTACCCGTGCCCAAGGGCGGGGATTAGCTACTCGGTGGAGTTTGCACTATTCATCGGACAAGTAGCGGTACACCGACGTGCGGTGCAGACCGAAGAACCGGCCCAGTTCCGCGGTGGTGTAGCCGCCGGTGGCGTGCATCTGGCGGAGCCTGTTGGCGTCAGCGGGGGAGAGCTTGGGCTGCCGACCGCGGTACTTGCCTTCGGCCTTTGCTCGAGCAACGCCTTCGCGGGTGCGCTCGCGGTTCATGGCGACCTCAAACTCGGCGGCCATACCCAGAACCTGGAATAGCATCGCGCCGACGGGATCGCCCGGGTCATAGGTAGACCGCCCGACAGTCAGGGATGCGCCGACACCCTGTATCTGGTCTGCAATGTCGAGCAGGTCTCGAAGCGATCGTCCGAGACGGTCGAGTTTGGTCACGACGAGCTCGTCACCATCGCGCAGTTCGGCTAGGGCGCGATCCAGTGCCGGACGCTTACGCCGTCGGCCACTAACCCCGCGGTCGAGGTGGATCCGCCGAGGATCAACGCCGAGCTCGATCAGTGCTTGTCGTTGTGTCTCGACGTTCTGTTCCTCAGTCGAAACGCGCCCGTAGCCGATCTTCACAACGGCAGTGTTGCATACGACCGTGACTTGCCCACCTTTATTGCGCTACATGTCTACGCCACAGCGGCAGGAGTCGCCGTTAGTGTTCGACCTGCGCGAGCCTCCGATTGGGCGTTCGCTCAGAAAGTGTCGCGTTAGACGATCGTCTAATGCGACACCATCAGGCGGGGCCGGAGTGGGTGGGGACGGTGCTGTCACGGCAGAGGCAATCCGGCGAGTGCTGCTGCTGCGCCGAGGGATGCGCAAACGGCGAGGGTGCGAAGGACTGACCATTTCAGTGCGAAGACCAGGATCAGCGCGACGAGGGTGATGGCGGTGCTGACTGGTTGCCAGGTGCCCAGGTTTGGTAGTTCGAGATGGATCGGGCCCCAGTGAAGTGCGGTGGTGGTGGCGAACAGGGTGTGGAAGGCGAAGTAGAGGGCGAGGTTGGCGATCACGCCCACAACGGCGGCGGTGAGGCCGGTCATTGCTGCGGAGAGTGCTTTGTTGTTGCGGAGTTGCTCGATGTAGGGCGCTCCGAGGAAGACGAACACGAAGCACGGGACGAAGGTGACCCAGGTGGTGATTAGGGCTCCGAGGGTTCCTGCGAGCCATGGGTCCAGGCCTCCGGGGTTGCGGAAGGCGCCGACGAAGGCCACGAACTGCACGACCATGATCAGCGGTCCGGGTGTGGTTTCGGCCAGGGCGAGTCCGCGGACCATTTCCCCGGGTGCGAGCCAGCCGAACACCTCGACCGCTCGTTGGGCGACGTAGGCCAGGACTGCGTAGGCGCCGCCGAAGGTGACCAGGGCGGTGCCGGTGAAGAACATGCCCTGGGTGGTGAACACGCTGTCGGTGCCTGTGAGGAGGGCGACGGCGAGCAGGGGTAGCCCCCAGACGGCGATGCCGATCGCCAGTACCGTTGCGGAGCGTCGCGCGGTCGGGCGCTCAGCGTGCAGCACATCGTCAGGGATCAGTGGCGGCGTCTCGTCGGTGTCGGTGGTGCGGGCGGGGGTTTTGCTCTGTAGTGCATCGGGGCGGGCGCGGCCGATGAGCCAGCCGGTGGCGGCGGCGGCGATGATCACGACGGGGAAGGGGATGGAGAATACCGACAGCGCGAGGAACGAGGCGACGGCGAGCAGGACGAGTGCGCGACTGGCCAGGGCTCGGCTGCTGACCCGGTGGACGGCCTGGGCGACGATCGCCACCACGGCCGGTGCCAGGCCGGCGAAGATCGCGGTGACGGCGGTGGTGTCACCGAACGCCACGTAGATGCCGGATAGGGCGAGCATGGCCACCACGCCCGGTAGGACGAAGAGGGTGCCGGCAGCGATGCCGCCCCGGGTGCCGTTGAGGAGCCATCCGGTGTAGATGGCCAGCTGCTGGGCTTCCGGTCCGGGCAGGAGCATGCAGTAGTTGAGGGCGTGCAGGAACCGTTTCTGGCCGATCCACTTCTTCTCGTCCACCAGGGCGCGTTGCATCACGGCGATTTGTCCTGCCGGTCCGCCGAAGGTCTGGAGGCTGATGGCGAACCAGGTGCGCAGTGCGACCCTCAGCGGGATCGCATCGCCGCTCGCTTTCCGGGTTGGAGCCGAGGGTGTCTCGGTGTCGGTGGGGTTGTTGGCGGTGCGGTCGTTGGTCATAGCGCGTCCCGGTTCTGGTGATGGGTGGGAGTGATCAAGCGGGGCGCCCGCCGAGCAGGCTTCGACGGTAGTACTCATAAAGGCCGTTGAAGACCGGGGTGGTGACGGCCATGGTGTGGTGGTCGTCGCCGATCAAGGACAGTCCGCGTAGGACCGTGTCCAGGCCAGGTGCTTCAGGGGCCTCGTATCGGTCGTCTTCGAGGTCGGCCTCGTGGATGATTTCGGCGATGCGCCACAGCACGGGGTCGGCCAGGTCGTAGCGACGCAGGATGGTCTCGAATGTGCAGTCGCCGTTGTGGTGGGACAGTTCGACGCCTCGCATGTCGAACGGGGTGGCGTCTGCCGGCACGTCGTCGGGTCCGGCGACGAAGATGAACTCGGCCTCGCTGTCGACGAACCGGGTGATCAGCCACGCGCAGGCGGCGCGATCTATGTGAATTCCGGTGCGGGTACTCCACTTCACAGCGATTCCTTCGTCTGGGTGTTGTCGGTTTGGGTGTGGTCTGCGGTCTGCGGGTCCGGGCTCGCGAGTTGGCGGAGGGCGGTGTGGGCGACGGCGCGTTCCGGTGGGGGGAAGTAGTCGCGCCTGGTGATCTGCCGCCACTGGTTGCGCAACCGGCGCAGGCTGCTCACTCGCTCCTCCTCGGCCGCGTGCAGGGCCGCGGCTGCCTGGGCGGTGAGCTCGGCGTACTCGGCGGCGCGGGCGTTGCGCATCTGTTCGATGAGGTAAAGTTCCTGGGCCTGGGTGGTGGCCGACGCGATCCAGATCCCGGCCTGGCCGCCCCACTCGAGCACTTCGTCGGCCAACCACTCCAGGTGTTCGCGCGACCGGGCGTCATCGGGCAGGGCGACGACGTTGTCCGCGAACTGGGCGACCCCGAGCTTCTTGAGCTTTCGCCACAGGGTGATCCGAGGTGTGGACGGTTCCCGAGGCAATCGGTAACTCAGCAGCACCCACTGGCCGCGCGTCGCGGAGGTCGCATCGTTCACTCGCGAAATGAAACCACGGTTACACCCTAGGCGCCAGCGGTTTATGTCACGCCGGGCCTTTCCCACGAGTCGGCGGTGCCAATGTGCAAGAATCTGCGTATGGATGCAGATAAGCAGATGTGCGGTCTTGATCCGGACAGTCAGTTCGTCGAGCTGGCTGTAGAGGTGTTCGCGATGTTGGCCGACGCCACCAGGGTGCGGATCATCCTCGCGCTGCGGCAGGCGGGGGAGATGTCGGTGAATCATCTTGCGGATGTGGCGGACAAGACCCCGGCGGCCATCTCGCAGCATCTGGCGAAGCTGCGCTTGGCCCGGATTGTCGAGAGCCGGCAGGAGGGCCAGCGGGTGTTTTACCGTCTGGCCAATGAGCACGCCTCCCAGCTGGTCTCTGACGCGATCTTCCAGGCAGAACATGCCCTCGGGGGCACGCCCCGCCACCATCGGGTCCCGGTCGATCAGCCGCCGGTGGTGTCGACCGGACCCCAGTGATGGTGGGGGTTCTTCGCAAACCCACCTACGCCCGGCTGTTCGCCGCGCAGGTGGTGGCGCTGCTGGGGACGGGCTTGCTGACGGTGGCGCTCGGGCTGCTCGCGTTCGATCTGGCCGGAGGCGATGCCGGTGCGGTGATGGGGACGGCGTTGACCATCAAGATGGTGGCGTATGTGGGTGTGGCGCCGGTGGTGGCGGCGTTGGTGGATCGACTTTCGAAGAAAGCCGTCCTGGTGGGAGCGGACCTGGTCCGGTTCGCGGTCGCGTTACTCCTGCCGTTCGTTGAGCAGGTGTGGCAGATCTACGTCCTGGTGTTCGTCTTGCAAGCGGCCTCGGCGACGTTCACCCCAGCGTTTCAATCCCTGATCCCGGCAGTGCTCCCGGACGAGCGTCAGTACACCCGCGCGTTGTCGCTCTCGCGGCTGGCTTATGACCTCGAATCACTACTGTCGCCAGCTATCGCCGCCGCGATGTTGGCCGTGGTGAGCTTCCATGACCTGTTCGTCGGCACCGCGATCGGGTTCGCCGGATCCATCGTGTTCGTGCTTGTGGCGCACCTGCCGGCGGCATCTGTCACGACCTCCGGATTGCCGTTCTGGCGCAGGCTCCGCGAAGGGGCCGCGGTGTTCGCCCGCACGAGAGAGTTGTGGTTTCTGATGTGCGCCAACGTGGCCGTGGCTGCGGGTACTGCGCTGGTCATGGTCAACACCGTGGTCTATGTCCGCGGCGTGTTGGACCGTGATGATTCCGACCTCGGACTCGCCCTGGCGTGCTACGGGTTGGGGTCTCTTCTGGTCGCGGTGGCCACACCGCGACTCGTCGAACGTCTCGGGGTGATCCGCACGATGGCGGCCGGGATCGCGGTGCTCGCGATCTTTCTGACCGTGGCGGTGGCGGTCACCGTTGCAGTGCACTCATCGGGCACGGGGTGGGGATGGCTACTGGGCACGTGGTTCGCGCTCGGCGCGGGCACATCCCTGATCAACACGCCGTCAGCGCGATTGCTCGCCGCCGCCTCCACCGAAAAGAACCGCAATCTGGTCTACACGGCTCAGTTCGCTCTCTCGCACGCCTGCTTCCTCATCACCTACCCCGTCGCGGGCCTGGTGGGCGCATTGAGTCTGACCCTTGCGTCCAGCGCACTCACCGCGATCGCTGCACTCGCCGCCATCGCTGCGGCAGTTGCGGGAATGTCGAACGGCCCAGCCTTACGGCCCAGATAGCAGGGGCGGGCACGCGGCCATTCAGGGTGGGGGCGGAGCTGATTGCCGACCGCTGAAACGGCGAGAGTCGCGCGGCTCGTGCACACCCAAGCTTGATACAGCGACTGGATATCGGTCGCTCACCGTCTCCCGTGCGTTCTCGCGAAGGAGTTCGGTGTGACAGGTGCTGGTGGCGCTTCGGTGGGGTGTCAGGTGAGTTTGACGGAGGTGAGGCAGGTGAGGTCGTTTGCGCCGGTGGAGATCTCCGCTGTGCCTGTTGTGTTGCCGTAATCGATGGTGAACCGCCCCAGGTTTCCCGCCGCCTCCTTTTCGAGTCGAGGAGGATGGCTGTATGCCGAAGAAGATCGATCCCGCGGTCAAAGAGCGGGCGCTGCGGATGGTGGCCGAGCACCGCGGTGAGTACGCGTCGCTGACGGCCTGCTGTGACCAGGTGGGCCGACGTCTGGGGCTGGGCAAGGAGACGGTCCGGAGGTGGGCTGTGCAAGCCGACATCGACGCCGGAACCCGGCCCGGCGTCAGCACCGAGGAGAGCGCCGAGATCAAGCGCCTCAAGGCCGAGAACCGGCGGCTGACCGAGGACCTGGAGATCATGCGCAGGGCCTCGATTTTCTTCGCGGGGGAGCTCGACCCCCGCAACCGGTGATCTGCGAGTTCATCGACCAGATGAGGTCCGAGGGGCATGCGGTCGAGTCGATCTGCCGAGGCCTGCGCAAAGCGGGCCTGCAGATTGCCGCACGGACCTACCGCGAGTGGACTTCGCCGCAGCGCGTGGTGGCGGCCAGGACCGTCAGCGACGCCGAGGTCGAGGACACCGTCCGCAAGCTCGTGTGGCAACCCGATGGGCAGGGGCGGCGGAAGATGCAGCCTGCGGGCCTGAACGGGCGCCGCAAGATGCTTGCCGAGGTGCGCCGGGCCGGTCTGACCACAGCCAGCCCAGGAGCAGTGGACCGTGTGATGCGAACGCTCGGGCTATCAGGCGTACTCCGGTCCAAGAAGGTGTACACCACTTCCTCGGATCCGGACGGTGTTCGGGCGCCGGACCTTGTCGATCGCGACTTCACCTCGGATCGGCCAGATCGGCTCTGGGTCGCCGATTTCACATACGTCCGAACGTGGGCCGGCTTCACCTACGTGGCGTTCATCGTCGACGTGTTCGCCCAGCGCATCGTGGCGTGGAACGCGGCCACCTCCATGGCCACGGACCTCGTCATGACTCCGCTGCGGATGGCGCTGTGGCAACGCGACCGCGAAGGGCACCCAGTCGAGCCGAAATCGCTGATCAGCCACTCGGACGCAGGCAGCCAGTATACATCTGTAGCGTTCACCGAACGCCTCTCCCTCGAGGGGATCGAACCGTCGATCGGCAGCGTCGGCGATGCCTACGATAACGCGCTCATGGAGACGATCAACGGCCTCTACAAGGCCGAGTGCATCCGCTCGTCGATCTTCCACGACGGGCCGTACAAGACGCTTGCCGACGTCGAGTACGCCACCGCCGCATGGGTCGAGTGGTACAACAATGACCGGCTGCACTCGAGCCTGGGATACGTCCCGCCCGTCGAGTTCGAGCTGAGTTACTACGCCGCTCTCAACCGAGAGTTGCAACCCACATAGGGAGCGGCGGGAAACCTGGGGCGGTTCACCATGACAGTAGTCCTGGTTCCGTGGGGTTGTGGAGTCGGTCGGGGTGAGTGGCTCTTGCGGGGCGCGGCTGCGTGCTGGGTCTACAGTCTGTCGTCGTGGATGGGTATGGGCGGGTGTCGCCGTCTGGGTTATCGCGGTGGGCGGGCCGGGCGGTGTCGAGTCCGGTCCGGGTGGTCGCGTTGAGTTTCGCCGCGGCGATCGTGGTGGGCACCGTGGTGTTGATGTTGCCTGTCTCGGTGACGTCGGGCAGTGGTGCCGGGGTGACCGAGGCGGTGTTCACGGCGACGTCGGCGGTGTGCCTGACCGGGCTGATTGTGGTCGATACCCCGGTGTACTGGTCGGGGTTGGGACAGGTGGTGATCCTGGGTCTGATTCAGATCGGCGGTCTGGGGATCATGACGTTGGCCTCGTTGGTGGGGTTGGTGTTGGCGAACCGGATCGGGTTGAAGGCGCGGCTGAACACCACGGCCGAGGCCAGGGCCGCCGAACTGGGCCAGGTCCGCGACGTCGTGATCGGTGTGGTGCGGATGAGCGTGCTGATCGAGGCGTTGGTGGCGGCGGCGCTGATGCTGCGGTTCGCGGTCGGATACGAGGAACCGTGGTGGCGGGCATGGTGGCTGGGGGTGTTCCATGCGGTCTCGGCGTTCAACAACGCCGGGTTCGCGCTCTACAGCGACAACATGATCGGCTTCGCCACCGACCCGTGGATTTGTGTGCCATTGATGGTGGCGGTGGTCCTGGGCGGGTTGGGGTTCCCGGTGCTGTTCGAGGTGGGCCGGCGGGTACGGCATACCCGCACGCAGCGGCGCGAACACCCGCGGTGGAGCCTGCACACCCGGCTGACCGTGTACGTCACGGTCAGCCTGCTCCTGGTTGGGTTCGCGGCGGTGTTGGCGCTGGAGTGGACCCGCACCCTGCAGTCCTTCGGGGTGGCCGACAAGGTGCTCGTGGCCGCGTTCCAGGGGACGATGCCCAGGACCGCCGGGTTCAACAGCGTGGATTACGCCCGGATGGACGAGGCGACGCTGCTGGTCACCGATGTGCTGATGTTCATCGGGGGCGGCAGTGGCGGCACGGCGGGCGGGATCAAAGTGACGACGTTCGCCCTGCTGTTGTTCGTGTTGATCGCCGAGGTCCGCGGCGAGAAGTCGGTCACCATCCTGGACCGGCGGGTGGACACGCGGGTCCAGCGCCAGGCCCTGGCGGTGGCACTGATCGCCATCGGACTGGTGATGGTCTCGACGATCGTGCTCCTGGCCGGAACCGAGTTCGGACTGGGACAACTATTGTTCGAGGTCACCTCCGCGTTCGCCACGGTCGGGTTGTCCACCGGAATCACGGCGCAGCTTCCCGGGTGGGGGCAGTGGATACTGATCGGGTTGATGTACCTGGGGCGGATCGGTCCCATCACCATGGTCAGTGCCCTGGCCGCCCGGCAGCGTGGACGCCGGTATGACCTGCCCGCAGAAAGGCCCCTCATTGGCTAAGAGAAGTGCCCCCGATGCGGTTGTCGTGCTCGGACTGGGCCGGTTCGGCAAGTCTCTCGCCCTGGAACTGATGGCCCAGGGGGCGGAGGTGATGGGCGTGGACGCCAGCGACACCGTAGTGCAGAAGATCGCCCACCGCCTCACGCACGCGGTGGTGGCCGACACCACCGACGAAGAATCGCTGCGGCAGTTATCGGTCCATGAGTTCGACCGGGCGGTCGTGGGCATCGGGTCGGACCTGGAAGCGAGCCTGCTGACCGCCTCGGCCCTGATCAACATGGGCGTGACCAACGTGTGGGCAAAGGCGATCAGTAACTCCCACGCCAGGATTCTCACCCAGATCGGCGTGCACCATGTCGTGCGTCCCGAGCACGACATGGGCAAACGCGTCGCCCACCTGGTCCGTGGACGGATGATCGACTTCATCGAGTTCGATGACGGGTTCGCCATGGTCAAGACCACCGCCCCCGCCTTCGCCACGGGCTGTAGCCTGGGCCAGTCCACCATCCGGACCGACTACGGCGTGACCGTCGTGGCGATCAAACGCCCGGGAGAGGGCTTCACCTACGCCACCGCGGAGACGATCCTGCACCCCGGAGACACCATCATCGTCTCGGGAAAGGTCCGCGACACCGAGCGTTTCGCCGACCTGGCCTAACCCCGCCACGCGTGCCGAACGGACACCGCCGGTTGCAGAGTCGGCCAGTTCGGCGACACCGTCTACTGATCAGGTGCCGGGTTCTGAGGTGTCGAGTTTCGGTGGGGTTGGACGCAGCACGTGGCGGAGCGGACCCAGGCGGGCGGCGCTGGCGCCCAACCTGGGCGTGGTCTCTGTCGGCGACGACACCGCCTCTTCCTGGTGGACACCCCGGAGCAGCGGCGGATCGGGATCTCCGACTCCCTCGAGCTGGCGTGGCGGGACTGGCTCGGCTCCGCCGGGTTCGACCGCCCCGAGGGCCACTGGCCGCGGCAGTGGGCGCGGGCGTACGTCGAGTTCGCCGCCGGGGAGAAGCGAAAATACCTGCACGACCTGGGCCTGCGGATCATCCCCACCGTCGGCTGGGAACGTGGACCTGCTGCAGACGCTCACGCACGCCAGGCTCGCCGCCCCGTGAGGTCGAGGGCGGCTGCCAGGCTCGAGCAGCAGCGCGACCAGCCTGAGTTGGGCGTCGAAGGACAGCCCCGCCTCGGGCTCGTCGCCGAGTACGTGTACGGGACGGACCGCTGGGAAGGCTTCCGTGTGCACCCGCTGCCGGCTTCGGTGGCGGCGGCGTGCACGGCTACAACTCGTTGGAGGGCACGTTCCTCGGAGGCTGCATCTTCTCGGGGATGAAGGCCGGCCGGGCGATGGCGCGGGAGGTCTGATCGAGGCAGGCACCGCCGGCGCGGCGGTCGTCGCTGTCATGCGCGCGGCGGGGAGGCCCCTGAGCCGCCGGCCGCCGCGTCCTGAGCAGCACTGTCACCTGTGACCGGCCGCCCGCGGGTCTGCGCCCGCCCACGCAGCACACCGAGTTCGTAGGTGGCCAGCACTATCAACCACAGAGCGGTGATGGGGATGACAAACCACAGCATCGCGGCACTGAACGGCCCCAGCGCGTCGTGGTCGGCCGCCTGGAGCACGACGTAGGCGATGTACGCGGCGTAGAAACCAGTGAAGAGAACGCCCTCCCACCGTGCGATCGCCAGGCCGGTGAAGGCGATCGGGAGCAGTGCCAGGGACACCGCGAG
>NZ_JAALEC010000073.1:0-3614 GCF_014145205.1 Dietzia sp. DQ11-44 | reverse complement strand
TCCCGCCGATACTAGCGGCCGGCACCCGGAGACAGGGCCTCGGACACCGGGCCCCGGAACCCGACGCTCAGACCTCGAGCCTGAGATCAGGCTCCGCCAACAGGACCTCGCCGTCGAACTGCGCGGCGGCCTCGGCGCGCACGGCCTCGCGGTCCGTCCACGGGGGGATGTGGGTCAGCACCAGACGGCCCACCCCGGCCAGTCGGGCGGTCCGGCCGGCCTCGGCACCGGACATGTGGATCCCCGGCGGGCGGCCCTCCTCGTGGGTCCACGAGGCCTCGCAGAGGAACACGTGGGCGCCGGCCGCGAGTTCGACCAGCGAGTCGCAGTAGGCGGTGTCACCGCTGTAGGCCAGGACGCGACCGGACTCCGACGTCAGGCGCATCCCGTAGGACTCCGGCGGGTGATCCACCCGGTCGGCCCGCACGCGCAGGCCCACCTCGCCGTCGTCGCCCGTCATCTCCACGTCGGGCGTGACATCCCACGACCCCACCTCGAAGGTGTCCGACAGATCGTCCACCGCCCCCGGTTCCTCCGCCGAGGCGACCCCGATCCGGTACGCGGTCCCGGACGGCCCGATGAGCGGCACCCGGACCGCGCGCTCGGCCTCCGGACCGTAGCGCCGCAACACCAGCAGGCCCGGGACGTCCAGGCAGTGATCGGCGTGGAGATGGGACAACAGGATCGTGGCGTCCTCCGGCGCGATGTACCGCTGCAGAGCCCCCAACACCCCCGGCCCCATGTCGATCACGACCGGGGCGACCCCCTCGACCTCCACCAGATACCCGGACGCCGGCGAGGTGGGTCCGCCGATACTCCCCGAGCAACCCAGGACAGTCAGAAACATGGGCACCATCGTGCCACGGCCGGCGCGAGGTCGCCCGGAGTGTGCCCCGGCGGGCGACCGGGAACCGGTCCGCGGGGAGGGATCACACCGCACCCGCGAGGCCGACCGACACGAGACCGGGTCCGAGGAACCGGGACGCCACCCTTCGGAAGCTGTCCGGGTCACCGGTCACGAGGTACTCCCGCGTCGCCGGATCCGCCGCGTCGTGGGGGCGCAGCAGGTCCGCGGCGGTGAGCACGCGCAGCACGTCCTTGGCGGTCTCCTCGGCGCTGGAGACCAGCGTGACGTGATCGCCCACCGCGAGCTGGACCACCCCGGACAGCAGGGGGTAGTGGGTGCACCCCAGGACCAGGGTGTCCACGTCCGCGTCCCGGATCGGCGCGAGGTACGCCTCCGCCAGACCCAGGACCTGCCGACCGCTGGTGATCCCGCGCTCCACGAACTCGACGAACTTCGGGCACGCCACCGAGGTCAGGTGGACCCCGGCCGCCGCGGCCACGGCGTCGTCGTAGGCCAGCGACGCGACCGTGGCGCGCGTGGCGATCACCCCGATGCGGCCCGAGCGCGTGGTGGCCACCGCCCGCCTGGCCGCCGGCTGGATCACCTCCACCACCGGTACCGGGTAGCGCTCGCGCGCGTCCCGCAGCATCGCCGCCGAGGCGGTGTTGCACGCGATCACCAGAGCCTTGACCCCGCGGTCGACAAGGGAGTCCGCGACCGCCAGGGCGTGCTCGCGCACCCGGGCCAGGGGCAGCGGCCCGTACGGACCGTTGGCCGTGTCCCCCACGTAGATCAGCGACTCGTCGGGGAGCTGGTCCATGATCGCCCGGGCCACGGTGAGTCCACCCGCCCCCGAGTCGAACACCCCGACCGGGGCCAGTGGATCGGGAGACGTCACCTCGGCGAACCGGCGTTCCGCCGCTGCCCGGCGGTGACCGCCTGTGGCGTCCGGTCGCGTTTGAGTCCGTACGCCGAGAGGACCCCGCCGATGGCCCCGCCGAGGTGACCCTGCCAGGACACGCCGTCCAGCATCGGGGACAGTCCCGCGAGCGCCTCGAACCCGTAGTAGAAGCCGATCACCAGACCCACGACCAGGTGCAGGAACCGGCGGGAGAACAGACCCCGGACGATCACGTAGAAGATGTAGCCGAACACGATGCCGGACGCCCCGATGTGGACGGTCCCGGTGCCGCCCAGGACCCACGACACGACACCCGAGGCCAGCCACGAGATGAGCGTGACGCTGATCAGGGGCCGGATCCCGGACATCGCGATGATCGATCCCAGGACGAGCAGGGCGATCGAGTTGCCGATCAGGTGCGCCCAGTCCCCGTGGAGGAAGGGTTGGAAGATGATGCCGGGGAGCCCGTCGGTCGAGAGCGGACGCACCCCGTAGCCGTCGAGTCCCTGCGGGGGCCCGATGGTGGCCTGGATGACCTGGTCGGCCGCCTCGACCACCCACATCAGTGCGACAAAGGCGAAGAGCAGGATCAGTGCCGGCCAGCGGCGCGGCCCCTGAGGGACGGGCCGGGCGGTCTGGACGCCCCCCGCCCGGAACGTGCGTGGATCTGGATTCACCGTGTTCTCCTCACTTCCCGGTCAGAGCGGTGCACAGGGAGTCCTGCATGAAGGTCAACCAGTGGTAGACGTCCAGGTGCGCCGACCTCGGGTCGTCCTCCGCGACGAACTCGGGGATGTCGGTGGCCGGGACGCCGTCCACCGCCCCGGCCTCGAGCAGCAACGCGCCCAGGCCGAGCCTGACGTCGTTGAGACACCCCATCCAGGCCTGTGCCTGCTCGGGGCTGAGCGAGACCGTCCCCCCACGCGCCGGGAGGGACCTCAGGACCGTCGACGCCGCGGCGAGCTTGACGTCGATGATCTCCGGCTCGTGGATCATGCGCATGCCCGAGTTGTGTGCGCGGGCCACCGCGGCGGCGTCCGCGTCCGATCCCCCACCCGGCTCGGGCCGGTGGAAGTCGGGGAGCAGGCGGGCGAGCGGGGCCTCGACGGGGAGCTCGGAGTGGCCGCTGCGCATCCCGGTGATCTCGGCCAACTCGTCCCTCGGCGCGGAGTCGCGCCGCTGCTCGAGCATGTCGACGATGTTGGACACCAGGGCGTGGAGGATCTGCACCTCGTGACCCTCCATGACCGCCTTGACCCGGGGGCCGGTGAGGGAGGACTTGCGCTGCCAGGCCTTCACGGGCTCAGACCTCCCGCTGCATGGTGGCCCACAGTCCGGCCTCCTGCAGCTTCCGGACGTCGTTCTCCACCTTGTCCCGGCTCCCGGACGAGACCACCGCGCGGCCGTCGTTGTGGACCTTGAGCATGAGCTCGTGCGCCTTCTCCCTGCTGTAGCCGAAGACCCGCTGGAACACGAAGGTCACGTAGCTCATCAGGTTGACCGGGTCGTCCCACACCACGGTGAGCCAGGGACTGTCCACCCCGGCGTCGAGCTCGGTGTCCGTGGCTTCCACGGGCGCGGCCGACGGCATCGCCATCACGGGGACGACGCTCCGGTCGTCCGCGATCTGTGTGGTCACGGTGTGCATACGGCCAAGGATACGGATTACCGCCGGGTCGGCCACGCCGTAGAGTCAGCCGGGTGACCGCGACCGCGCCAACGCGCGCCCCTCACCCGCCGGGCCGTCCGTCCAGCGCACTGCTCACGGACAAGTACGAGCTCACGATGATCCGGGCCGCACTGGCCGACGGGACCGCCGACCGCCCCTGTGTGTTCGAGGTGTTCGCCCGACGGCTCCCGGCGGGA
>NZ_JAALEC010000718.1:0-1157 GCF_014145205.1 Dietzia sp. DQ11-44 | reverse complement strand
ATGATCGGCAGGTCGAAGCGGATGGCCCCGGCCGCGATCTCGATCGGCGCGATGAGTGAGGTCATCCCCAGAACGGCACCGATGTTGAACATGTTGCTGCCCACGATGTTTCCGATCGCCAGGTCGCGCTCACCTCGGATCGCCGCGACCATGCTCGTCGCGAGTTCGGGAAGGGATGTCCCGACGGCCACCACCGTGAGACCGATGACCAGGTCACTCATCCCCCAGGCCGACGCGAGATCACTGGCCGCGGTGACGAGTAGCCGTGCCCCGATCACGAGCAGCGCCACCCCGGCGATCACGAGAGCGCTGTTGAGGAGGACCGGGTGCGAGGTCTCGCCCCCGGTCGGCGTCGTCTCGCCCGCGCTGTCACCGGCCGGGGCGTCCAATGCCTCGGTGGCGCGGTCTCCATCCTGTTTGCGCGCGATGACGATCGTCGCGGTCGTATAGGTCACGAGGCCGGCGAACAGCAGCAGACCGTCGAGGAAGCTGATCGTGCCGTCGAGTGCCACAAGCAGCACGACCAGAGAGAACAGCACCATGATGGGGATGTCGACTCGCACGATCCGGGACGTCGCCACCAGAGGGGCGACGATCGCGGTCATCCCCAGGATGAGCAGGATGTTCGCGATGTTGCTGCCCACGACGTTGCCGACGGCCAATCCCGGGTATCCGCTCAGCGCGGCATCGACGCTTACCGCGAACTCCGGCGCCGAGGTGGCGAAGGCGACGACGGTGAGTCCCACCACCAGCGGGGAGATCCCGAGGGTCGCGGCCAGACCGCCGGCGCCCCGCACCAGCACTTCGCCGCCGCCGATGAGCAGGGCGAACCCCACCGCGAGCGCGGCCACCGTCAGGGCACTCATGTCAGCTCCGATCGGGTGGTGATGAACCCCGGTCCGGCTGGCGGTGACGGCCTCGTTGCATTACCCATGGGTCGATGATCCCGTGCCGGACTCCGGTTTGTCGATGCGCCGGCAGCGATTCAGCCGGCGGAGGCGACCGCCAGCGGCAGGACAGCCGGGACCCCGGACGAGCGGAGATGCCGGGCTGCCTCGGTGATCGTCCACCCCGTCCCGAGCAGGTCGGCGACCAGGAGGACGGGGCCGTCGGACGCTGTCGACGGGCCGGAGAACGTGCCCCACAGCTGGGCCACG
>NZ_JAALEC010000717.1:0-9722 GCF_014145205.1 Dietzia sp. DQ11-44 | reverse complement strand
TCCAGCCACTCGGGTGCGTCCTGGTCGGGCTCGGCGAGCAGGGCGCGCAGCTTCTGGCCCAGGCCCAGATCGGTGAGGCGTGCCAGAGCGCGGCCCTCCGCGGGACCGTCGGCGATCTTGCCCTTGAGTGGGACGTCGAGCTTGGCCAGGCCGGTGGGCCGCTGGCGGCGCGGAGGCAGCACCACGCCGGGCCGCTCGAGCGCTTCGCGGGCCCGGGTCAGCGCGCCCGAGTCGACGGAGGTGGTGCGTCGCTGGGGTCCGGGGCGCAGATACGGCCAGTTCACGGGCGCCAGCCCGGGGAGAAGATCGGCTCGGTTCTGTACTCGCCACGCGCAGGTCCGCACCTGTCCGGACGCCAGTGGGTAGCACAAGAGGCCGCAGGTAGCAGCGCCGCCACCATCCCGCCATCGGCTGGCGGTCACGGTCCAACAAGGGCGGAAGCGCTGGCCCGGCACCTGCTCACGCGCAGGTCACGAGGCCAGTCGGGCACTACGGGCGAGGGGCAGTTCGGGGAGGGGTCGAGTTCGCACAATCTACAACTCGGCATCGTTAGCTTGTCATAAGATAAGTTATCGGCACTAACATAGGGGCAGGTAGGAGGCCTATTGGGGCCACGGTGTGCTCCAACCGTGTTTACGGGTGGCCCTCGTCGCCCTCGGTGATCTGGTCCAGGGCGGCGGTGAGATCGTCCTCGCTGGGTAGCGCCTCCTGCTCGGCGGGAGGCAGGCTCGCGTAGCTGAAGGTCGAGACTGCCAGGGGCGCGCCAGCCTGGTTCAGCGCGTAGCGGACGACGCGATCGTTGCGGCTGCCGCAGACCAGGATCCCGACAGTCGGGGCATGCGCGGTACGGCGCAGGCGATCCTCGACGAGAGCGACGTAGAACTGCAGCTGCCCGGCGTGTTCTGGCTTGAACTTGCCGGTCTTGAGCTCAATGACGACGTACCGCAATTGCTCGACGTGGAAGAACAGCAGGTCGGCATAGAAGTCCTCGCCCCCGACGTCGAAGTGGACCTGCCTTCCCACGAACGCGAATCCCGGGCCGAGCTCGCGCAGCGTATCGACGATCCGGTCGGTCAAGGACTCCTCGAGCTCGCGTTCGGCGACCTCGCCGGACAGGTCCAGAAAATCTAGGATCAGCGGGTCCTTGGCGATCTGCTGGGCAAGCTCGGAATCGTGCGCAACAAGCTGTTGCGCAAAGTTCGATGGAGCCGCCCCGGTGCGTTCGAGGGCGCTGCTGGCGATCATGTTGGCCAGCACGTTGCGCGACCAGCCGTGCTCGACGGCTGCGGCGGCGTACTTGTCCCGATCGTCCTGGGCGCTGAGCTTGTCCAGCAGGACAGTCACATGCCCCCAGGGCAGGTACGCAACAGGGTGTTGCGTGATTGGCCCGGCGGGCCAGGCGCCGGCGAAGGTCGCCATGTACTGCAGGTTCCGGGCAGAAAAGCCCTTCATCTGGGGGAACTCGGCCCGAAGATCCTCGGCGAGCCTGCGAATCACACCGCTGCCCCACCCGTGCCGGGCGCTCTCCTCGCGCACAGCCTGCCCGAGGGACCAGTACAACTCGATCAGCTGGGTGTTGACCCTGCGCTGCGCCGTGACCTGTGCTCGTCGGACCCTGTCCTTGAGGTCTTCGACGAGGCGCCCATAGTTGGATGGCAGGTCCAGGTCCCGGGAGTTCACCCGCCCATCCTGGCAGGCGCACCCCTGGGACCCAGCAAGCTGGTCGGTAAGAGGCTGACGATGGAAGGGATGGCCCGGTCGCAGTGGCCGGGCCATCCCTGATCTCAATCATTGCCAGCTGGAAGAGCCTTCACCGTCTCGCTCAGGACCCAGCCGAGGCCGCCGCCGATGAGGCCGGCACCGATGGCACCTCCGGCCACTATCGGCAGGATCGCCGACGACGCCAGGATGGCGACTCCGGACAGTCCCAGGCCGGTCACGCCGGACGCGATGCCGACAAACTGCCCCGGCCGGCCAATGGGATGTCCGCGAGCGGCAAGCGTAGCGACCATCACGGTCACCGCGATTGCGCAGTACGCGCTCACGCTAAGCGTGAGTCCGATGATTGTCGGATCCATATTCCTTCTCCGTTCGGTTGGTGGTAGGTGGGATTGTCCACACGACTCGTGACGCCCCGTTTTGTTCGCCTGGCGTCTCAGTAGCGGTCAGCGCTTGATCCTCGACATGGGTGCGGGCGTCCCCTATCATGGGTAACAGCGGAAACAAAATACGTTACCAGTTACCCGTTACCGAACACGGAATCTGAAGGGGCGCCATGTCGTCGTCGGAGAAGATCGCTCACGCCTATGGGGTGCTCGTCGCGCGGGGGGACAAGGTCACCGTGCGGGCGGTGCAGAAACAAGCGGGGGTGCGGATCGGCGAGGTGGCGGCGTGGATGCGCGAGCACGCCACGGGCGCAGCGGGTGAGGTGCCCGAGGCCCCGGACTTGTCTGAGCCGATGTCGGCGATGGTGGCCTCGGTGTGGGCGGCGGCGTGGAAGCGCGCCGCCGAGCAGGCAGACGAGGCCACCGCGGTGGCCCTCGATGCTGCCCGCGCCGGCGAGGCCGACGCCCTCGCCGCGGCGGAGGAAGCCATGGCGCAGCGAGCAGACGCCGACACCGCCAGGGATGAGGCGGTCCGGGACGCCGAGCAGTTGCGCTCCGAACTGGCCCAGGTTCGCCAGCAACTCGAGAAGGTGCAGCGTGAGGCGGAGCAGGCGCGCGTCCAGGCCGAGGAGGCTGACCGCGGGCGTGTGCGGGCCGAGGCCACTTCGGACACCTTGCGTGAACTGCTGGACGCGTTTCGTTCCTTCGGGCAGGCCGACGACGACAAGTAGCGATCCGCACGGTGGTGGTCTTGTCGTGTCGGACCGGGCGAGCACACTGACCGAACAGGACAGGCAATGACCAAGTGGCTCGGACCTCCGTCAGGTGCGGTCGGCACGTAGCGGGACGAACGCCAACACGGGAGGGGTGTCATGTGGGATCTACAGACCGCGATACAGGCCGTGGCGGTGGTCGCGGTGGCATCGCTTCTGGTGCCGCCGCTGGCGCGCGGCATCGGGGGCATCTGCGCGGTGATCGGATTCTGTGGCGTGACGCAGTCGAGCTCCTGGGCGCCGACGGTGATGGCGCTGGGGATGGTGGCGTGGTTCGTCGGGCACTGGTCGTTCGCTGTGCGCAACGATGTGCATTACCGGTCGCGATTGGCGCTGCTGGTGATCGACAAGACGCCGCTGCGGTGGACGATTCCGCGCTACTGGCAGCTGCGCCGCCAGAGGCGTCTCACGCCTACCCGCTGACACTTCCCACCCGACCGGTACAGCAATGGCCCCACCGAAACGGTGGGGCCATTGCTGTTGGTGTGTGGGGCCGAGTCTAGAACAGTGGTGGCTCGTCTAGTGGTGCGGTGTTGCCGCAGGCGTGGGCGTAAGCCTTGGGGTTCCAGCCGCCGGTGACGGCTTCGCGGACCGCGAGGGAGCGGGCGTGCCGGTCGTGGCGTTCGGTGGTGTTGCGGATGATTCCGGTGCGTCCGCAGGCGACCGCGTAGAGCAGGTTCGCCGATTGGGTTGAGGCGATGAGGTGGCCGGGGTCCACGCGCACGCACAAGGGTTCGTTGCAGCGGTGCTCACCGATCGCCCCGTCGGTTAGTTCGCCGGCGACCAGGAGGGCGAACCGGTGCGCGTACTCGGTTCTGCTGACGCCGTCTCGACGCCAGCTGATCCGCCCGTACCCGTCGGAGATGGCGCCGGTCCAGATGTGACACCCGTTGCCCGGAGCGCGCACGACACGGGAGCCAAACGCGGCGATCGCTGCTTCAGTCGGGGGCAGCGTCGAGTCGTACGGCCTGGACCGCGCCGGGGCAGGCCGGGGCCGGGGGCGGGCGTCCATTCCCGGCAGCGGGATGTCCTCGAACCATCCGCCGGAGACTGGCTCAGTGCTGCTGGTCACCGTTGGTGTCCGCGGGTGTCTGGCCGGCCGTCGTGGTGTCACTGTCGGCCGCATCCGTGGCCATGTTCTCGGTGTCGGTGGTGTTGTCCTTGGCGGCGCGGATCGCCGCCCCGACCTCGCGGGCGGACAGTCCGGTCATCTCCGCCAGGTCGCCCTGCGCCACACCCAGGTCCCGAAGCTCGACCAGCGACTCGCCGAGGACGATCTGCGCGTCATCGCGGGCGTCGATCGCCGAGAACACCGCGACCAGCTTGGCCTCGCGCTTGCGAGCCCGCTCCAACTCGTCGGCCATCGCCTGACGAGCCCTCGCGCGTGCGGTTTGTGAACGTGAATCAGTCTTGATAGCCGCCATGTGATCGACCCTATTGCCCTACCCATCGTGCCGCAATGCCCAACCACCATGCCGCCGTCATCGTCTCGCCGTCCTGGTCCCCGATCGCCGCACCAGATCTAGCACTGTCCGTGCTAGATCATCCTCGCTTTCGCTCGTCACAAACTGCCATACACAGTAGGCACTACTAGTGACGTCCGGAAAGCGGCTGCTCAGCGCGCCGCCGACGCGTCGTGCGTAGACGCCGCCCCGCGGCGGCTCTACGCTGGGGCTCATGATGAGCCTCCGAGCGGTGCACGCCGGTACTGGATACCAGTACCTGCTGCGCTCGGTCGCCACCCATGACGCTGACCCCGAAGGAAAGTCGCTGTCGGACTACTACGCGGCCAAGGGAACACCGCCCGGGCGGTGGATCGGCAGCGGATTGGCCGGCCTGCTCTCTGAGACAGCGACCGCCGGCGCCGTCGTGGGAGAGGTCCAAATGGCCGCCCTGTACGGCGAAGGGCTACACCCGGACACCGATCAGATGATGGCTGAAGGGAAGAGTCTGGGCGCCTGCAAGCTGGGCCGGGCCTACCCCCTGTACTCCGGAGATGTCCCCGTGCTCGCGGCGATCTCCGCCGCTGAAAAGTCGTTCCTCATTGCCGAGGGGCGCCGCCCCACTCCCGACGAGAGAAACCAACTCGCCGAGAGCGTGGCCCGCCCGTTCTACACGAGCGAGTTCGGCTATGAACACGCCTCCGGCAAGGACGTCATCGCCTGGGTGAACCGCGAACGGGACAAGGTCCGCCAGGCCGTCGCCGGATTCGATTTCACCTTCTCACCGGTCAAAAGTGTCAGCGTTCTGTGGGCGCTTTCCGACGAGCACACGGCCTCAAAAGTGGCGGCGCTACACCATCAGGCCGTGGCCGAGGCCCTGCGATGGGCCGAGGACAATGCGATCTACACCCGCGTGGGTGCCGGCGGCATCGAGCAGGTGAAAACCAGAGGCATCGTCGCCGCTGAGTTCACGCACTTCGACACCCGTGGCGGAGACCCGGACCTGCACTCGCACGTGTTGATCGCCAACAAGGTGCAAGGCCCCGACGGCCAGTGGCGCACGCTGGATTCGCGGACGATCCACCAGATGCACCAGGCGATCTCGGCTCGCTACGACGCTGTCCTGCACGACCTACTCTCCCGCCGGATGGGTCTGGACTTCGAGGCGCACTACCCGCACCCGGACAAAGCGCCGATCTGGGACATCAAGGGCATCGACCGCCGTCTCATTGACGTGTTCTCGTCCCGTCGCGCACTAGCCCGCCCGGTCTACGAGCAGCTCGTTGCCGAGTACGTAGAGAAGAACGGGCGCCAGCCCACCCAGCGAGCGGCGTACGCCCTGTGGCAGAAGGCGATCCTCGATACCCGCGACGCCAAAAAGCCCGCCCAGTCCCTCGATGAGCACCGTGCCAAGTGGCGCCAGGTGGCTGAGCAGGCCATCGGCGCCGACGCCGTCTCGTCCGTTGTCCGCGACGTCACCGAGCAGGCCACCGTCGATGCGCAGCGCAAGGTTTTTGACACCGACAGCCACGCCCGACAGGTCGCTGAGCAGGCCGTCCAATCGGTGTCGTCACGCCGCGCGCAGTTCCGCCGGTCGCACGTAGACACCGCCGTATCCACAGCTCTGAAGGGCTACCGGTTCGCCTCCGACGACGCCCTCGACCAGGCCCACGCCAAGGTCATGGACATCGCGCTTCGCGAGCTCATGGTGGAGCTGACGCCACCTGATCCACTGATCCTGCCCGAGCCCCTGACCGGCCACACCGGCGCAGGAATCGACCGGCACGCCAACGCCGAGAAGTACACCACCCAAGCCGTGCTCGACGCCGAGACCCGCGTCCTCGATGCAGCCCGCACCCCGGTGGCAGTGATCGCACCCCGCGCCAAGCTCGAGAAGGCACTTGCCGCCCACGAGAGGACCACCGGCTGGCCGCTCAACACCGGGCAGAAGGAACTGGCCCACCACCTCGTCGGAGCGGGAACCCTGCTCGCCGCCGGCGTCGGACCGGCCGGTACCGGTAAGACCACCGCCATGAAAGTGGTCGTGCAGGCGTGGGAGAACACGGGCCGCCACGTCATCGGTCTAGCGCCCTCCGCGGCAGCGGCCAGCGTGCTGGCTGAGGACATCGGCACCGACTGCCACACCATCGACTCCCTGACCTTCACCTGGCTCGGCCGCAACCCAGGCGCCCCGGGACGGAGCCTCGAGGCGCTGCCGGTGACCATTCGCCCCGGCGACATGCTCCTAGTCGACGAAGCGGGCATGGCCAGCACCGGAAACCTCGCCGCGCTGACCGAAATCGCCGCCGAATCCGGCGCCGTCCTGCGCCTGATCGGAGACCCGAAACAGCTCGCCGCCGTCGAGACCGGCGGCCTGTTCGCCGACCTGACCCGCACCCCGGGAACAGTCGAACTGAGCGAAGTCATGCGCATGGGAGCAGACACCGAACAGGCCGAGGCAACGCTCGCCCTCCGCGAAGGCAACACCGACGCCCTGGACCTCTACGCGCACCGCGGCTGGATCCGTGGCGGACACCGCGAGCAGATGCTCACTGACGCCGTTCAAGCCTTCCTCGACGACACCAAGGTCGGCCGCAAGAGCCTGGTCATCGCCTCGAACAACAGCGACGTCGACTCGCTCAACGAGGTCATCCGCGCCGACCGGATCGCCCACGGACACGTCGACGACACCCGCACCACGCGCCTTTCCCGAGGCGACACCGTCGGCGTCGGCGACACGATCATCGCCCGTGAGAACGCCAAGCTCTACACCTCCGACAGCAAGTACCTCGGCCGGGTGCTCAACGGCCAACTATTCACCCTCACCGGCATCGCCGACGACGGCTCACTAAGCGTGCGCGACATCAACACCGGCAACGATATGGTCGTGCCTGCCAGCTACGCGAGCAAGAGCATGCACCTGGGCTACGCGACGACTATCCACCGTGCCCAGGGCGCCACCGTCGATGTCACCCACGCAGTCGTCGACACCTCGGTGGACCGTGCCGGCCTGTACGTCGCGATGACCCGCGGCAAGAAGGAGAACCGCGCCTACGCCGTGTGCGAACCCACGGTCGACCTGTCTGCCGAGGACGCCCACATGCACTCAGCCGGCGACCACGACGCCCCCACCGCCGCCGAGGTACTGGCCGCCATTCTTAGGCGCGACACCCACCAAGCCTCCGCGACCGCAACACTGCGCGAGGAGATGGATAACGCCACCGACCCGGCGCGCATTGAAGCGCTGTACCGCCACGGCGTCGACCTCGCTGCCCAAGCCTTCACCAGCTCCACGCTGCCCACCTACATCGACGCCCTGCCGCGCCCCTACGGCCGACACCTCGAGCCCGGAGGCGACCAGTACGACGTGCTCGCCCGAGCCTGGACCGACGCCGCCAAGACCGGCCATGACCCCCGCGAGCTGTGGGCCGAGGCCACTGCGAACCTGGAGACCGCCGACAGTCCAGGGGCCGTCATCGCGCACCGGATACGTCACGCGACAAATGAGGACCGGGACCGGGATGCCCTGCCCACCCCTCCCCCAATCGCGCCGGCCACCGACACCGAACTGGCAGCGTGGCTGGCGACCACCCACGGCTCGCTCACTACCGCGCCGGCGCCCGCAGCTTCTGACGACTTCGCTGAGTCCTATCTGGCCCACCGTGCCGCAGAACAAGAACGCGGCCCGGACGTCGAGTCGACATCAGGACCGCAATGGGATTGGGGAGCCACCACCGATTCCTCCCCCGACCCGTGGTGAGTCAGAGACAGCAGGGAGTAGTCAGCAGTACCTGTCGTACTTGTCCATCGCCTTCCACGGCTCGGGGTTCTCGTTGTCCAGGGCCGTCATCCTCAGCGCTTCACAATCCAATGGGCTAAGACGGGTGCCACTGCTACTTGAACTGCCGCTACTCGAGCTGCCGGGGCTGCGCGATGTGCTGTCGTCGTCAGAGGACGAACACATTCCCAACCCCAGCAAGAGGGCAACACCTATGGCAACAGCACAACCGCAGCCTGCACCAGATTCGCTAGACACCGACTAAGCATAAGTTAACGCGTGTCCTGGTCCTACTCGTCTACGTCTCGATCACGGGGGGCTCAGAAAAGTCCGCTTCCGTCACCTCGTTGGCTCTGGCCTCGAACGTGCGATCAGCGCGGTGACTCAAGTACGACTCCGTGAACGGATTCGCCATCGGCGACGGCGATTCGGCGGCGGGAACTGAGCCGGGAGACCACGGTGGCGGGGAGAGCTGGCCAGCTCGGATCACGTCGCCGACGGTGGCGAGGACTGTCCATCGGAATTCGTCAGAGGTGCCCGTGACCCGGTCGAGACGGTCCTCGATCGCGGCCCGTGCGCGGGGACCGATCAGGTCGGGGTGATCGAGGTTGATGAGGTCGATCGGTACGTCGACCTCCATGTCGGCCCCATGGTGGTACACGCTGAGCAGGCCCGAGTACATGGCTAGCTCGGCGCCACGGTATGTGTCGACGGTGTACCAATCCTCGGGGTACTCCGTGAGCGCCATCGCGATCTCACCGACCGCGGACCGGTACTCGAGCCCCCTGGCGACGGCTTCGGGAGTCCTGGTGTCGAGCAGGCCCATCAAGCGGTCCTGCCTGACACTCATGAACGAGTACTGGAACCGTGTGTCGCGGAAGAGGACACCCCAGGGGTCCTCGGGGTCGTGCGGCATGACCGTCAACGGGGAGTCGGCCGCCGCCAGGGCATCGGCGAGGTAGGTCCTCATCTGGTCGTTGGCAAACGCCTGTGCGCTCATAGCTCTTCGACCTCCGGGGCTGTATCGACGGACACCGCAGCGCTGTCGAAGGTGGCAGCGGCGGGCTGAGCTTCCTGATCGGACTGGGCGATGAGCTGGGACGGTGTCTGCGTTCCTACGCCGGTGTCGATGACGTCCGCGACTGCCGGCGAGCCGCCGACGGCGGCCACCTCGGTGTGCAGCAGCCCCTCGGTGAGGCCCACTCTGCGCTCACCTGCGAGGTCGGCGGTATCGGCCGACGAGAGGCCGGGGGTGTCGGTGATCGCCGCATCGAACACGCCGGCCAGCTCGTACTCGGTGATCTCCAGGGTCACCGCTGCGATCACCGCCAGCGTCAAGAAGTCCGGGCCCGGTCCTGACCGCTCGCGAGCGCGGCGAACGGCCTCATCGCGCTCTTGCTCGGCCTGGGTCCGATCAAGTTCTGCCTGCCGCCGCGCTTCCTCCGCTGCCTTCACCAGCCGCCTTCGCTCCAGCTCGGCAGCGATCACCTCACGCCGCGCCTGAGCGACCTCTTCGGATACGCCGGAGTCTGCGCGAGCGGTCTCGACAACGAGCGATCCGACCGAGTGTTGGCGGGCGGAGTGCTCGCCGAGCGAGCGAGTCCGCGGCGGGTACGGATTAGCT
>NZ_JAALEC010000716.1:0-3439 GCF_014145205.1 Dietzia sp. DQ11-44 | reverse complement strand
GGGACACCGTCATCGCCCGCAAGAACTCCATGCTCTACTCGACCGACCGAACCCCGCTCGGGCGAGTCATCAACGGACAGTTGTTCACCGTCACCGGACTCGCTGAAGACGGCTCCCTGGCCGTCCGCGACCAGAACACCGGCAACGACATGCTCATCCCAGCCGACTACGCGGAGAAGAACATCCACCTCGGATACGCGGCCACCATCCACCGCTCCCAAGGCGCAACCGTCGACACCACCCACGCCGTCATCGACACCAGCGTGGACCGCGCCGGCCTGTACGTCGCGATGACTCGAGGAAGGAAGGAGAACCGCGCCTACGCCGTGTGCGAGCCGGTCCTCGACCTCGGCGCGGAGGACGGCCACATGCACTCGGCCGGCGACCGGGAAGCACCCACCGCCACCGAGGTTCTGCATACCGTTCTGGCCCGCGACACTCGCCAGATTTCAGCAACCCAAACCCTGCGCACCGAGTACGACCAGGCCACCGACCCCGAGCGTGTGGAAGCGCTCTACCGCCACGGGGCCGAGCTGGCAGCCAAGGCCTTCACCGCCCAGACACTGCCCGACTACCTCGACGCCCTGCCCCGCGCCTACTCCCCCACCGACGAGCTCGGAGACGAGATCGCTCACGCCTGGACAGAAGCCGTTCTCGCCGGCCTGGACCCCCGCGAGATCTGGGCCGAGGCCACCGACAACCTTGAGGACGCGAAGTCGCCCGCAGCAGTCATTGCCCACCGAATCCGTCACGTGACCCGCGAGGCCGACACAGCCGACGAACCGCCCGCCGTAGCCCCCAGCACCCTCGGCACCGACACCGAACTGACCGCATGGCTCACCGACACCCGAGCAGCCCTGACCGCACCGCCTACCCCCGGACCGGTCAGCGACTTCACCGAGTCCTATCTCACCCACCGGTCCGCAGAACAAGAGCGCGGCCCGGACGCCGAGACGACATCCGGACCGCAGTCGGAGTGGGGGGCCAGCACCGATTCCGCACCCGACCCGTGGTGAGTCACCAAGGGTTAGGGAACGTCCTCAGCAGTACTAGCGGCATTCTTAGCCGACCTCTGCTGAGGTCTCGACCTCCGGGGCTGTATCGACGGACACCGCGGCGCTGTCGAAAGTGGCGGCGGCCGGCTGAGCTGTCTGTTCGGACTGGGCGATGAGCTGGGACGGAGTTTGCGTCCCTACGCCGGTGTCGATGACGCCGGCGACTTCCCGCGATCCGCTGCCGACTTCGGTCTTCAGTTCCTCCTCAGTGAGGCCGACCCTGCGCTCACCTGCGAGGACGGCGGTATCAGCCGCCGACAGGTCGGGGCGGTCGGTAATCGCTGAGTCGAGCACACCGGCCAGCTCGTACTCGGTGATTTCCATTGTCACTACGGCGATCACTGCCAGCGTCAGGAAATCCGGGTCTGGGCCTGACTGTTCACGAGCGCGGCGTACGGCCTCATCGCGCTCATGCTCGGCCTGGACGCGATCAAACTCTGCCTGCCGGCGGGCCTCCTGGGCGGCCTGCACCAGCCGTCTGCGCTCCAGCTCCGCGGCGATCACCTCCCGCCGTGCCTGCGCCACAGCCTCGGAAACGCCGGAATCTGCCCGCGCGGTCTCGACCACGAGCGAGCCGACTGAGTGCTGGCGGACGGAGTGCTCACCGAGCGAGCGCGTCCGCGTCGGGTACGGACTAGCCGCCGCGCCCACGCGGGCGTGACGGATCAGATCGGCGACCACCGGGTCGCTGGGATGCGAACTCATCGCGTGCCTTCCTCAATGGGGTCAGACTTCAGGGGTTTGCCCGGCTGGTGGCTAGAAGTGCACGCCACCATCGGCGAGCGCTCTCCCGTCAGCATCGGCATGTGGTGATCACCGATCGTGCGCAGGAACACTTCGTCGCAGATGGCCGGGTCCCTGCGAGCCAGAGACTCATACGCGAGCCACATCGACCGGATGCGGAACCGAACAGAACGGTGCGCCCACCAGCGAGAACACCACTTCTGGCTCATCCCCGTCGACTCGTAGGCGAGCCGGAGATAATCGTCGAAGAAGGCGAACTCGTCGGTGAACCGCAGGATGGGCGGCACGCCCAGCTCAGTCTCGGCGAACCGCTGGACCTCCCTCTCCACGGTGCGGGCAAGGTGGTCGGTGAGGCCGGGTGTTGCCAGAACATCCTCTACAGCTGCGGGTAGCGCCTCTTTAGTCACCGCCGTCAGGGTCTCGCCGAACGCCTCGACGATCTTCTTGTCGAACAGGTGGCTCATTTTTCAGTCAGCTCCTTAATCGTCGGCAGCTCCTGGTGGTCCCACCGCACCATCCGCGCAAGGATCGGACGGCGCCCCGTGGCGAGCACGATCATTCGTCCGAACGGCAGGGCAGCCAGTTCGGCAGCCGTAATGGTCTGCCGCTCAACGGTTTGCGTAGACACCGATCGCCCGCGATCACCGCCGCCGTGGGAGATCGACCGCTGCTGCTCGGTGTGGGTACCGATCAGGTGGGCCAGCTCCTCCAGGAACCGGTAGTCCTTGTGTCCGGGTCCGATGACCACGATCGCTGCGGCCGACCACAGCTTCTTCATGCCCTGTTCGCCCCAAACCTCGACTCCCTGGGCGTAGGACTGGAGCACGGTGTCGCAGATGATGCCGCGAGAGCCGAACGTGGAGTAGTAGTCGGGCAGGCGGGGCCAGCGCACGATGTTGGCGATCTCGTCCAGGGCGGCGGTCACCGGTACCGGGAGCCGAGAGCCGGGGCACTGGTCGGCCCGGTCGACCAGTGCCTTGAACACCGCGACGGTCAGGATCGAGGTCACCGGTCGGCCGATCGGATTCTCCTCGTCGGACACCAGATACAGCGTGTCGGCCTCAGAGCTTGCGAAGGCGACCGGGTCGAAGCGTTCGGCGCCTGCCTGGGGGGTCAGCAGGCGCACGATCTGACGTCGACCGAGGCAGGAGATCATGTTCTTGGCGGCGGAGAACACGTTGGATCGGGTGCGTGGTTCTGCCGCATACTTGCTGGCCAGGTCGGCGGCCTGGGGTCCCCACTGACTGTCGGACAGTATCTCCACCGGGGTGGAGTCCTCGAGGTTGGACACCCAGCCGTAGACGTCAGTGATGGGCCGATGCTTGAGCGCAGCGGCCAGGAACAGTGAGGCGAGCAGGTCCACGGCCTGGCTGTAGAAGTAGGCGTTGGGGTCGCTACCGGCCTCACCGCGGGCCGAGGCGGCGTTGAAGATTTCGGCCAGCTCTTCGGCGTTGCCGTCCCACCACTGGTCCCGGCGCACGAAGTCGAGCGGATCGAAGTACCAGCGGGAGGTGTCCAGTCCGACGGCCTTGTCCTGCGGGTCGAGTACCCACACCCGGCCGACCTGCTGACGGAACGGCATCGTGGCCTCGATGACGTCGCGCTTGCAGGAGGTGGAGATGCAGATTCCTGGCGCCCGC
>NZ_JAALEC010000715.1:0-3386 GCF_014145205.1 Dietzia sp. DQ11-44 | reverse complement strand
ATCGGGATGATGCGGCTGGAGGTCTTTCCCTGCCGTGGACCCCACAGATCCAGGTGTAGGTCTTCCCACCCGCCCCAGAGGTCTTGACCGGTGGCGACCTCTTTGCCGATGTACACCCCGGGCGTGGTCACCGTCTCCCCGCGCTCGCGGTTCGCGCGGGCAACGGTCTTGGCGGACAGGGACCGAACGTCGGAGCGTCCTGCCAGGTGCTTGGCCACATCGTCTACCCGGGTCCGGCCCGCGTTGCGCCGACCCAGAGCACTGGCTATCACTATGAGCACGATGAAGGCGGCGGCCACCAGGCTCACCGCAACGATCGTGGCCCCACCACTCCACTGCACCTGTCCTTGGAGTAGGTCAATGACCGCCACCACGGGGTTGCCGGGAACGACCTGACCGGTCGGGCTGATCTTCTCTCCGAGCTCCAGGCTCGCCCACGCTCCCAGCACCGCGACTGCGGCCACACCCATCGTGGCCAGCGCGATCGTGGGACCGGGTTCCTTCTGCTGCGGACGACGCGCTACGTCTTTGCCTGCCATCTTGAAAACACTCCCTGTAGTGGTGTTGGTCGTTACTGGCCGACGGATCGGTACTGGTAGCTGGCGACTTTCCAGGCCTCGCCCACGCGCTCGAGCTCGACGGTCACGGTGATCTGCTCCAAAGGCGTTGTCGCGCCGTCCGGGTGCAGCACCTTCTGCCGGACCTGGACCACTCGCGTGGCCTGCCTCGCCTCATTGGCGACCGGGTCCTGGTCGGGGCCAAGGGTGGCCACTCCGATGACGCGGTCACCCGACCTGGCCCACGCCGGCCACTGCCGCGGGGTCGGATCGGGGTCAGGACGAGTTGATGCAGCCTCGGCCAGGGGGCCGGTGAGCTGATCGGCGATGGCATTCATCGCATCCCACGGGGACTGCTGCGCAGCAGGTGTCCACGTGTGCAGTCCCGAGATCGTCGCGACGGCGACCTCATCAGCCGTGCTGATCGGCTCTATGTGCACGTGAGCATCGGTGCCGGGTTCGTCCTCGCGTCCGAGCGTGACGGCCGCGGCGATGGCCGCAACCACCACTGCCACCACTAGTGCCGCTAGTACGCCAACCTGGGTCTTGGTCACGGGCGTGCTCCTCATTCCTGGTCGATCATGCGTTTGCGAATCGAGCGGCCTCTTGCGGCACGATCTGCACGTACTTCTGGGTCTCTGCGTACGGCGGTACACCGCCGAACTGTTGGACTGCGCCGGGGCCTGCGTTGTAGCCGGCCAGCATCAAGGTCTGCGGGTCCCCGGTCAGCACACCGGAGGCGATGGCCTCGCGTTGACCACCTGCGATCTCGCACAGGTAGCGCGCAGCGGCCATCGTCGCGTCGGCCGGGTCGGACGGTGACCCCGACCCCGGTGGGCCTGCAATCTGCCCGTTCTCGTCCACTTTCGCCCCCTTAGATGCCCAGGTTCCGGGCATGAATTGCCCGTACCCTTGCGCCCCTGCCGTGGACACCGCAGTGGCCTGGAACCCGGCGGACTCGTGATAGATCAGCCCCGCCAGCAGCGGCGGATCGACCTCGCGGCACACCTGCCCGCCTAGTGCGATCCACTTGCGCAGCTCGTCGGGGATCTCGCCGTCGTTCAGGCTCCGGTGACCGAAGTCCGGTGCACAATCGTCGTCGCCGGGAGCTCCGGTGGTCTCCGAGGTGTTGTCGGCACCGTCTGTTGGTGCGGCGCCGTAGGTCTGGCCCGCAGACGGCATCCCGCCACCGGCGGTGGTCACGTGCACGTGGTCGTAATGGTTCTCAGTCGGATTGCCCCGATCGTCCATCAGGTGCGGTTGGCCTGACGACGGGATATACATCTGCCGCCAGATCATGTACTCGATGTTGAAAAACTCGCGGTGGGTCAGCAGGTAGTTCTTGATCCGGTTGCCCAGCTCACGCCCTTCGGAGGACTCGTAGTTCGGGATCATGATGTCCACTGCCCGACCCGATGGGTGATCTGGGAGGTCATCGACGGGCCGCCACCCGCCGATGGTTTGCACGCCGGGGAATCGCTGCGCCACTGCCCGGGCAACCCGGATCGAGTCGGTCTGGAGGTTGGCCTTGGACTGGATCTTGTCCGAGTCCGGCATCTGGCCGCCCGAGTGTGGGGCCGGCGTGGGGTCGGTGGCGTCGCTCTCGTCTTGGCCGGTGTCGGCCGGCCCCGATCCGGGGTTGACTGCCCGGTCCAGCCACGGCTGTGGATCGGTCTCGGTGCCGCCGGACAGTCGCCCGCCCTGCCAGACCTCGAAGTGCAGGTGGGGTCCCGTGGACTGTCCGTTGTTGCCGACCTTGCCGATGTACTGGCCTGCGGTCACGGTGTCACCGGTCTGTACTGCGACACCGTCGTCCCACATATGGCCGTACACGGTTGAGAAGGCCTGGCCGTCGATCGTGTGATCGAGGACGATCCAGTTCCCGAACCCGGACGCCTGGCCAGCGGCAGTGACCACTCCCCCGGCCATCGCGTACATGGCGGTGCCGTCGGGGGCGGCTAGGTCGATGCCCCGGTGGCCGGGGCGGTCGGCGCTCTTGTAGGTCGAGGACACGACGTACTCGCCCTCGGCGATCGGCAGACTCAGCTCGCCCGCGGGCACCCCGCCTGCGGAGGGGCTTCCGCTTTCCGGTCGACACGGGTCCCCGCCGTTGGGGCCGAGCACGACCACCATCACCAGCGCCAGCAGGATGATCCCGATGACTAGCCCGGTGACCATTTTCATCGACCTCACGAGGTCACTGACCGAGTCGGGCTCGAAGGGCAGCGACCTCGGCTTGCAGGGCTCGCAGGGACGTGGAGTTGTGCGCCTGCCATACGCCTGCATCGACCGACCACCGCCGCACCGAGTCGCGGCTGATGCCGAACTCGCGGGCGACGGCCTCGGCCGCGGCCGATGTCGAGGGGAACTGCGGTTCGAGCTGCGCGAACCGGTCGACTACTTCCTGGCGGAACTGGGTGTCATACGGCGAGGTGCTCATGCCGGCACCGCCTGCTCGGTGGGCGTGCCGTCGAGCAGATCCCGGAATCGCACGTTGGTGTCGTGGATCCTGGTTTGGTCCTCGGTCGTGGTCAGCAGCACCTGGATCGGGATTCCTGCCGAGCCGTCCTTCGAGGGCTTGAGCATGAACTTGCCGCGGCCCAGTGGTGGCTTCTTCCGACGCTCCTGGTCGTCGTCATCCCCGACAGGGGCGGTGCGCTCGATCGGTGCGCCCTTGGACCAGGCGGTGATCATCGCCGCTTCGGCCTCGGTGAACTGCAAGACCCCGCGCAGGCGATCGAGCTCCCCGGCGGGCAGTCCGCCGCAGATGATCATCCCGGCTCGCTCGATGAAGCCCATCGCGGTCTTGACGTCGACCTCGTTGGGCAG
>NZ_JAALEC010000714.1:0-2206 GCF_014145205.1 Dietzia sp. DQ11-44 | reverse complement strand
GGGGTCGGCCGCCCGGTCACCGTCGCGGGCGGTCGTCGTCGTCCGCGGCGGGCATCACCGCGGTCGCGTGGGGCTCGTCCTCCGGCCGCACCGCGTTCTGCAGCGCGATGGACCGGGCCAGCCGGGCGTAGCGCAGTTCCTGTTCGCGGAAGCGCACGTACGTGGAGACGGTGACAAAGGCGAAGCCCATCACCAGCGCGTAGAGCACCAGGTCTGTGCCGCGCTGTACGCCCAGCGCGTTGGCCACCACGGTGAGGTCGTCCGGGCGCAGCACGGCGTAGACCATGAACACCACGAACAGCACGAAGCCGATCTTGACCCCGGCCTTGGCCCGCGCCTTGCGCCGGTTGGCCAGGAAGAACGCCACCAGCGCGGCGCCGGCGAGCAACAGCAGTGCCTTGATCATCGCGGCAACCTCTTTCCCACGAAACCGTCGGAGAGGATGTTGATCCCGTTGAGCAGCGACTGCCCCTTCGACATGGAGTACTCGGTGTAGAGGATGTCGACCGGCTGCTCGGCCACGCGCCACCCACGGCTGTCCATCAGTTCCACGAACTCGCTGGCGTGACTCATGCCGTTCATGCGCAGGTTGAGGTCGTCGGCGACCCGCCGGTTGAACACCCGCAGTCCGTTGTGGGCGTCCGTCAGACCGAGCCTGCGGGTGCGTGGGCTGAGCATGACGACGGTCTTGAGGACGACCCGCTTGATCAGCGGCACCTGGTCGCCCTCGCGACGTGGGCGGCCGAAGCGGGTCCCCACCACGATGTCCACGGGCTCACAGCGCAGCCGCTCGACCATCGCGAGGACGTCCTTGACCTGGTGCTGCCCGTCGGCGTCGAAGGTGACGAAGTAACGGGCGCCGGGTTGCGCGCGGGCGTACTCGACACCGGTCTGGATGGCGGCCCCCTGCCCGAGGTTGACCGGGTGCCGGACCAGGTGTGCGCCCGCCCGGTGGATCGCCGCCGCGGAGTCGTCGGTCGAACCGTCGTCCACGGCAACGATGTTGGGGAACGTCTCGCGTGCGGTGCCGAGGACGTCCTCGATCACGGTGCCCTCGTTGAGGCAGGGGACGACCAGCCAGACGTCGCGGTTGCCTGTGGGGCCGCCCCCTGCCGCGCCGGAGGGTCCTGGGAGTCGCTCACTGTCACTGCTCATCGCCGGTCGATACTATGCGATCGAACGGAAAACCCTGTGAAGAGAAGGACGGCGGTTCCCCGATGGCCATCGATGTGATGCTCCCCTACTACGGGGATGTCGGACACTTCAAGAAGGCTGTGGACAGTGTCCTCTCCCAGACCTACACCGACTTCCGTCTGGTCGTGGTGGACGACGGCTACCCGGACCCGGAGCCTGCCCGCTACATGGGGGAGATCACCGCGCGCGACGAGCGGGTGACCTACGAGAAGAACGAGACCAACCTCGGCGCCAACGGTAACTACCGCAAGTGCCTGGAGATGGTCACGGCACCGATCGTCGTGGTGATGGGCGCCGACGACGTCATGCTGCCCAACTACCTGCAGGTGGTGGCGGACGGTTTCGCGGCCGTTCCCGACGCCGCCGTGATGGAGGTCGGCGTCAGCGTCATCGACGAGCACGGTGCCCCCGCGCGGCCCCTGTCCGACACCGTCAAGGCGTTCACCTCGCCCAAGGCCGACGGTCGCACGGTCCTCCACGGCGAGAAGCTCATGACCTCGCTGATGCACGGGAACTGGACCTATTTCCCGTCGCTGGCGTGGAGTTCCGAGTGGATCCGCCGCATCGGGTTCCGCGAGGGACTGGACGTGGTGCAGGACCTGGCGCTGCTGGTCGACGTGATCACCGGTGGCGGTCACATGGTCTACGACCCGACCCTGGCGTTCCTCTACCGCCGGCATTCCGCCTCCGACTCCTCGGTGCGCGCGCTCGACGGCCGCCGCTTCGACGAGGAGGCCCGCTTCTTCGCCGGTGAGGCCGACGCGTTCGCGGCCCGGGGCTGGAAGAGCGCCGAGCGGGCCGCGCGTCTGCACCTGACCTCGCGGTTCAACGCGCTGTCTCTGTTGCCGACCGCGGCCCGGGCCGGCAAGTTCGCCGAGGGCGGTAAGCGGCTGCTCGGTCACAGCTTCCGTAAGTTCTGACCCCGACGGGAATTGACCGGAGCTGGCACGAGAGGAGGCCCGGATGGTCCCCGAGGCGTGGATCCCGCACCGCCGTGAGGACGGCGAACTGA
>NZ_JAALEC010000713.1:0-534 GCF_014145205.1 Dietzia sp. DQ11-44 | reverse complement strand
TGAGCCGCTGCTCGTGCCGATCGACCGGCTCGGCCGCCCGCTCGACCCGGTCGACGACTGGCACAGGGCGGAGGACGTACTCGAGGGGATCGGTCTGCGGTTCCTCATGGAGCGTTTCCTGTTCCACGAGAACGGCCGCGACACCGTGGTGCGGATCTCCCACCTCGACGAGAACCGGATCGTCTTGTCGACGGCGCTCACGGACGCGATCGAGGAGGTCGGCCGCGAGATCGTGGCACCGTTCCCGGCGCCGTCGACGCTGCGCCCCGCCTGACGACGCCGGCGACGCTGCGCCTCGCCCGGCCTCCGGCCCGGCCCGGTCACCGCCGCACGACCACCACTCTCGAGCTCACCTCGCGGACGTCGAACAGTGCCCGGTCCTCGAACTGCTCCGGGTGGAACCGGATCTTCTCCCGACTGTTGTTCCGGGCCAGGGGCATCTCGTTGATCGCCACCGGGACCACCCAGTTCCTCGAGCCCTCCCGATCGAACACCATCACGTCCGGGCCGCGGAACGGGCCTGAGTCCATCGCG
>NZ_JAALEC010000712.1:0-874 GCF_014145205.1 Dietzia sp. DQ11-44 | reverse complement strand
GGCGGCGCTCACCGCCGACCCCGAGGAGGCGCGGGGGCTCCACATCGACGGCATCGACGCCCTCCTCGGCGCGGGTCGGATCAGCGAGGCCGCCGCGCTGTCCCACACGCTCGACCGGGTCCGGCCCGACCCGCGCCGCGATGCGGTCCTCGGTTCGCTCGCGCTCCACCTGGGACACGCGGGAGAGGCCGAGGCACTCCTCCGGCGAGCCCTCGACGCCGGGCAGTCCGGTTCTCCCGGTGTCACCGCCCCCGACCCCGTCGCACTCGCCCAGAAGTTCGTGGTGCACTCACTGTGCCTGTGGCGCCCCGACCAGCTGAGGCACTGGGCCGGGGTCGTCATCGGGGGCGCCCATCCCGACCAACCGGAGGTCGAGGAGGCCCGGGCCATCACCGTCCTGGGCGAGGCGATCGACGCCGCCCCGGGAGGCGGCGTCACCGACGAGGACCGGATCGGTTCTCTCGCCCCCGCGGTGGCCCAGCGCTTCGAGATGGCCTCCGGATGGATCGCGCTCGCCCACGACGATCTCGAGACGGCCCGCCACCGCCTGGGTTCCGCCGTGCCGACGGCCGACGTCTCCGGTTCCGCGCGGATCTCGCTGTGGGCTCAGGCGTGGCTCACACGCACCCACCTGCTCCGGGGGGACTGGGACGAGGCGCTCCGGGTCGTCGACACCGCCGCCAGACGTCTCGAGGACCTCGAACTGGACCTGCTCGCCCCGGTGATCCACTGGTCCGGTGCCGTCATCAGGTCCATGCGCGGCGACCACCTGGGGGCGGCCGCACACCTGAGGCACCTCACCACCACCGCGGACGCCTACCCGGTGCAGATCATCCCCTCCGCCATGGGGCGCATGCAGGTCGCCGCCGCCGCC
>NZ_JAALEC010000711.1:0-10907 GCF_014145205.1 Dietzia sp. DQ11-44 | reverse complement strand
TCCGCCGAACCGCTGCACGCCCTGTCCCTCCGGCTCGACATCGACCAGCCGGGTTTCTGGCCGTGGCACGATCTCTACGCCCACTCCCTCGTCCTGGCCGGCCGGCTCGAGGACGCCGAGGCGCTCATCGGTCCCCCCGAACAGCGGGCCGTGGAGCTGGGCCACCGGTCCACGCAGGCCAGGCTCGGCGCCGTCCGCTCCCGGATCGCCGCCGTCCGCGGGGACGTGGAGGAATGCTCCCGCATCTTCCACCGGAGCCTGGAGTACCTCGACGGACTGGCGATGCCGTACTACTCCGCACAGATGCACTTCGGGTTCGGCCAGACCCTGCGTCGGGCCGGTCGGCGCCGCGAGGCCCACCTCGCCCTCGGGACCGCCCGAGACCTCTACGAACAACTCGGTGCTCATGCCTACGTCGAGCGCTGTGAGCGGGAGCGCCGCGCCGGGGGTGTCGACGTGGCCCGCGCGGTCGGCAACTCCACCCTCACCCCGCAGGAACGGGCCGTGGCCACCCTCGTCGCGGCGGGGCGGACCAACGCCCAGGCCGCCGAGGAGCTGTTCCTCAGCGTCAAGACGATCCAGTACCACCTCACCCGCATCTACTCGAAGCTCGGGATCAACGGCCGCACCGAATTGGCGGCCCACGTCGCCAGGTCCCGCCACCCGTTCGGGCCCGATCCCGACGAGTCAGGAGTCCCGTGACCACCGACAGCGCCCCCACCGACGGTCGGAGCCGGGACACCGACGCCCCGGCGGGAGACCCGTCCCGGACCGCCGCCCTGCTGCCGATCGAGATCCCCCACCACCGCCGACCCTCGCCGCGGCGGGTGCTGGCGGACCTGGGCCCGAGAGAATGCGCCAACGCCCTCATCGCGCTGATCTTCTCCGCGACCGGCCCCGTCGCCGTGATCCTGGCCGCGGGGGAACAGGGCGGGTTGACCCCGCAGGAACTGTCCTCGTGGATCTTCGGGGTGTTCTTCGCCAACGGGGTCCTCACCATTCTCATGAGCTGGATCTACCGGACCCCGTTGGCGTTCTTCTGGACCATCCCCGGCACCGTGATCGTGGGCAACTCGCTCGGACATCTTCGGTGGTCGGAGGTACTCGGCGCCTACGTCATCACGGGCGTGGTGATCCTGCTGATCGGCCTCAGCGGGGTCGCGCGCAGGGTCATGGACTGGATTCCGATGCCCCTGATCATGGCCATGGTGGCCGGGGTGTTCCTCCGGTTCGGCCTCGGTCTGGTCGACGCGGTGTGGACCTCCGCCACCGTGGCCCTGCCCATGGTGGTGGCCTTCCTCGCCGTCGGGGCCCTTCCGCGGGTGGCCCGGGTGGTCCCGCCGATTCTCTCCGCGATGCTGGTGGGGATCATCGCGGTGATACTCGACGGCGGGTTGTCGCGGGGAGTCCTGGACGACGGGCTCCTCGCCGTCCCCATGGTGCAGGGGCCGGAGTTCACCGTCCGCGGTCTCACGGAGTTGGTGGTCCCCCTGGCCGTCACCGTGCTCGTCGTCCAGAACGGCCAGGGGGTCGGGGTTCTCCGTGCCAAGGGGCATCATCCGCCGGTGAACGCCTGCGCCGTGGCGTGCGGGATCTGGTCTCTGCTGGTCTCCGCGATCGGCGGGGTCTCCACGTGCCTGACCGGACCGACCAACGCGCTGCTCGTCTCATCCGGGGAGCCCCGCCGGCACTACGCGGCCGCGATCGGCACGGGTGGGCTGGCGCTGATCGTGGGGGTGCTCTCCCCCGCGTTCGTCGGCCTCATGGTCGGGACGCCGGCGGCCTTCGTCGCGGCGCTCGGCGGGCTGGCGATGCTGGCGCCACTGCAGTCGGCGTTCGTCACGGCGTTCCGCACCGACCGCGCGTTGGGGCCGCTGGTGTGTCTGCTGGTGACGGTGGCCGACGTGTCCCTGCTCGGGATCTCCGCGCCGTTCTGGGGGATCGTCCTGGGACTCGCGGTGTCGGCGCTGCTGGAGCGCCGCACCACGAGCTGACGGGTCCTACGCCGACTTCTCCCGCGGCTCGGAGTCGGAGAACGGGACGATCGTCGGCAGCACGTTGTGGCGCACCGTCTCGCCGGTGACCACCACGCGGGCCACGTCGTCACGTCCGGGGATGTCGTACATGACCGGGAGGAGGACCTCCTCCATGATGGCGCGCAGGCCGCGGGCGCCTGTGCCCCGCAGAATCGCCTGGTCGGCCACGGCCTCGAGGGCGTCCGTGGTGAACTCCAACTCGACGCCGTCCATCTCGAAGAGCCTGGCGTACTGCTTGACGAGCGCGTTCTTGGGCTCGCTGAGGATGTTGACCAACGCCTCGCGGTCCAGACTCGTCACCGTCGCCACGACCGGCAGGCGCCCGATGAACTCGGGGATCAACCCGTACTTCACCAGATCCTCGGGCATGACGTCGGCGAAGTTCTCGGTGGTGTCCAGGGAGCTCTTGCTGGCCACCTCGGCCCCGAAGCCCATGCCTTTGCGACCCACGCGGTCACCGACGATCTTCTCCAGGCCCTGGAAGGCCCCGGCGACGATGAACAGCACGTTGGACGTGTCGATCTGGATGAACTCCTGGTGCGGGTGCTTGCGTCCACCCTGCGGGGGAACCGATGCCTGCGTGCCCTCGAGGATCTTCAGCAGCGCCTGCTGGACGCCCTCGCCGGACACGTCGCGGGTGATCGACGGGTTCTCGGCCTTGCGGGCGATCTTGTCGACCTCGTCGATGTAGATGATGCCCATCTCGGCACGCTTGGTGTCGTAGTCCGCGGCCTGGATGAGCTTGAGGAGGATGTTCTCCACGTCCTCGCCGACGTAGCCGGCCTCGGTCAGCGCGGTGGCGTCGGCGATGGCGAACGGGACGTTGAGCATCTTGGCCAGGGTCTGGGCGAGATAGGTCTTGCCACACCCGGTCGGACCCAGCATGAGGATGTTGGACTTGGCCAGCTCGACGGCGTCACCGCGACCGAGGGAGGTCCCCACCCGGATGCGCTTGTAGTGGTTGTAGACGGCCACCGCCAGGTTCCGCTTGGCGGCGTCCTGTCCCACCACGTACTCGTCGAGGAACGCGTGGATCTCCGACGGCTTGGGCAGCTCGTCGAGTGCCGAGTCCTGCGAGTCCTCGACCTCGGACTCGATGATCTCGTTGCACAGCTCGATGCACTCGTCGCAGATGTAGACCCCCGGACCGGCGATCAGCTTCTTGACCTGCTTCTGGCTCTTCCCACAGAAGGAACACTTCAACAGGTCGCCGCTCTCACCCACACGTGCCATGAGTTCTACGTCCTCGCATTCCAGGGGCCCGGATTCACACCCCGTAGTCGACGGTACGCGGGAGGGCCGACAATTCCGACCCCCCGCGCGATCAGTTCATTGGACCTGACGGCGCACCGCTACCCACTACGGCGCGCCGCCCGGACGTCAGTTGGTCGACGACAGCTTGCGGTAGTCGAACACGGTGTCGATGATCCCGTAGTCCTTGGCCTCGGCGGCCGTGAGGATCTTGTCGCGATCGGTGTCCTTGCGGATCTTGTCCGCCTCGTGGCCGGTGTGCAGCGCCAGGGTCGTCTCCATGAGGCGACGCATGCGCTCGATCTCCGCGGCCTGGATCTCCAGGTCCGAGACCTGGCCCTGGATCCCGCCGGTGGCGGGCTGGTGGATGAGGATGCGGGCGTTGGGCAGGGCGGCCCGCTTACCCTTGGTGCCCGCGGCGAGCAGGACCGCGGCCGCCGAGGCCGCCTGCCCCAGGCACACCGTCACGATGTCGGGACGCACGTACTGCATCGTGTCGTAGATCGCCATGAGCGAGGTGAACGACCCACCGGGCGAGTTGATGTACATGGTGATGTCGCGGTCCGGATCCTGGCCCTCGAGGACGAGGAGCTGGGCCATGATGTCGTTCGCCGAGGCGTCGTCGACCTGGGTGCCCAGGAAGATGATCCGCTCCTCGAAGAGCTTGTTGTACGGGTTGGACTCCTTGACGCCGTAGCTCGAGTGCTCGACGAAGGAGGGCAGGATGTAGCGCGAGGTCGGCAGTGAGGTCATCGGTGACTCCGTGGTGGTGTGCGGGGCGGGCTGGGCTGCGGGAGCGCTCCCGTGGGCGACGGGTTCGATGGTCACGACGGCGAGGTTCCGCCGGTCTGGGAGGCGCGCGCGATCACGTGGTCGACGAAGCCGTACTCCTTGGCCGCCTCGGCGGTGAACCACCGGTCACGGTCCGAGTCCTCGGTGACCTGCTCGAACGACTGGCCCGTGTGCTGGGCGATGAGCTCGGCCATCTCGCGCTTGGTGGCGGCGTACTGCTCGGCCTGGATCGCGATGTCGGCGGCCGATCCACCGACGCCGGCCGAGGGCTGGTGCATCATGATCTTGGCGTGCGGCAGCGCGTAGCGCTTGCCCTTGGTCCCGGCGGTCAGCAGGAACTGGCCCATCGAGGCCGCCAGGCCCATGCCGTAGGTCGCCACGTCGCACTCAACGAACTGCATCGTGTCGTAGATCGCCATCCCGGCCGTGACCGAGCCACCGGGCGAGTTGATGTACATGGCGATGTCGCGGGTGGGGTCCTCCGCCGCGAGCAGCAGGATCTGCGCGCAGAGGCGGTTGGAGATGTCGTCGTCCACCTGGGACCCCAGGAAGATGATCCGCTCCTGCAGGAGACGCTCGTACACCGAGTCGCCGAGCGTCAGCCCGTGGGATCCGGGCGAGCTGAGGGCGGGCTGCGTCGAACCGGGCTGTGCCGCTGAACCGTTCTGGGCCACGGGGTACCTACCTTCGCTGGTCGTCTCACCGCTCCCGCGGTGCCCGGCCGTCCGGCGGCCGGGTATCCGTTACGTCAAACAGTAACCAACACCCACGACGGAACCGTCCCGACGGGGCGGGTGTTCGCTCTCAGCGTCGCCGTCCGCTGCCGCCGCCGCGGGCGCCGTCGACGTGAACGACGGAGCCGGGGACCACCGTCGGGTGGTCCCCGGCTCCGGGGGTGGTTCAGGCGGTGACGGTCAGGCGTCGTCGCCCTTGCCGTCGGTGGTCTCGGTCTCGGCCTCGGCGGCCTCCGCACCCTCGGCGGAGTCGGTGGCCTCCTCCTCACGCGAGCCGAAGAACTCGGTGGTGTCGACCGTGTTGCCCTCGGTGTCCGTGACGTTCGACTGGACGATCACGTCGGCCAGGGCCTTGGAGCGCCGCACATCGGAGAACAGCGACCCGAGCTGGCCGGCCTGCTGGATCTGCTGCACGAACTGGTTCGGGTCCATGCCGTAGCGCTGGGCCTGGAACATGATGTGCTGCGTGAGCTCCTCCTGCGAGACCTCGGTCGAGGCGTCCTCGGCCACGGCGTCCAGCAGCAGCTGGCTGCGGATGGCGCGCGCGGCGCCCTCGCGGGTCTCGGCCTCGAAGGTCTCGCGGTCGGTGCCCTCGGCGGCCAGCGCCTGGTCGAGGATCGCGGGGTCCCCACCGAACTGGTCGATGAGCTGGTGCATCTGCGCGTGCGCCTCGGACTCGACGAGGGACTCCGGGGTCGGGACGTCGGTGGCCTCGATCAGCGCGTCCAGGACCTTGTCGCGGATCTCGCCCGCGAGGCCGGCCTTGGCCTGCTGCGCCACCTTCTCCGTGAGGTCGGCCTTGAGCTCGTCGAGGGTGTCGAACTCGCTGGCCATCTGCGCGAACTCGTCGTCGGCGTCGGGGAGCTCGCGCTCCTTGACGGACTGGACGGTCACGGTGATGACCGCCTCCTTGCCGGCGTGATCACCGGCGACGAGCGAGGAGGTGAACTCCTTGGACTCGCCGGCCTTGAGGCCCTCGGCGGCGTCGTCGAGGCCCTCGACGAGCGTGCCGGAACCGAGCTCGTAGGACAGGCCCTCGGTCGAGGCCTCGTCGACGGGCTCGCCGTCGACGGTGGCGGCCAGGTCCACCGAGAGGAAGTCGCCCTTCTCGGCACCGCGCTCGACGCCCTTGAGGGTGCCGAAGCGGGCGCGGAGGTTGTCGAGCTCGGTCTCCACCGCCGCCTCGTCGGTGGCGGGGGCCTCGACGGTGACCGCCAGCTCAGAGTAGGTCGGGAGGGTGATCTCGGGGCGCACGTCCACCTCGGCGGTGAACTCCACGACGTCGCCGTCCTCGAGCTTGGTCACCTCGATCTCCGGCTGCGCGAGGACCTTGAGGTCGTGCTCGTCGACGGCCTGGCCGTAGCGGGTCGGGATCATGTCGTTGATGACCTGCTCCAGGACCGCCGGGCGACCGATCCGCGCCTCGAGGAGCTTGGCGGGGGCCTTGCCCGGACGGAAGCCGGCGATGTTGACCTGGCCGGCGAGCGACTTGTACGCCTTGGCGAAGTCCGGCTCGAGCTCAGCGAACGGCACCTCCACCGTGACCTTGACCCGGGTCGGGTTCAGCTGCTCGACAGTGCTCTTCACGGTGATGATCTCCTAGGAAAGTCGTGTGGGGTTCGTGTTTCGGGCTCCGCTGGTCGGGATGACAGGATTCGAACCTGCGACCCTCCGCTCCCAAAGCGGATGCGCTACCAAGCTGCGCCACATCCCGGTGAGTCGCGCGACCGACCACCCCGCGCCGTACGCGGGAAACCTGCCGGGCCGCCAAACCAACTCGCCCAGTGTACGACAGTGCCGCATCACGGCAGATTCCGAGTTGGCGGGCCGGGAGTTGGGAGCGCCGCACCGGTCCGGTAGTGTTGTCTCAGCGCGAGCGAGACGAGGGGGAAACCCCAGGTCAGCCGCCGATGCGGGCGTAGCTTAATGGTAAAGCCCCTGCCTTCCAAGCAGGCTACGCGGGTTCGATTCCCGTCGCCCGCTCCACACGACGCCCCCGCGACGCCCTCCCGGCGCTCCCGAGGATGGCGTCTCGCGGTAGCGCCTGTTCGACCAGACCCCAGCCGCCCCTGGGCCTGGCGTCTCGCAGGTACTTCTGTGCCCGCGAGACGCCGTCGCGACGTGCGGCTGCGAGATGCTTGCCAGCTAACCGGCTAACCCGCCCGCCCGCGGCTGCGACTCGGCGACAGGTTCAGCGCTGCCGTCCCGGCTGGCAGGTCGGACACCAGAAGAGGGTCCGCGCCTCCAACGTCTGCAGGACGATCTCGTCGCGGCACACCCGGCACTGCCAGCCGTCCCGTTGGTAGACGTAGTTGCGCGGCCGGTCGGCACCACGTCGGGGCACGTCCCCGTGGTCGTGCTCCGGGCGGATCGTGTGGATGGCGCCGGTCTCCACCCCCACCTCCATCAACTGCACCAGGTCGTCCCAGATCGCGCGGAACTCGCCCTCCGTCACCCGCGAGCCGGCTCGGAACGGGTCGATACCGTGCCGGAACAGCACCTCGGCGCGGTAGACGTTCCCGACTCCGGCCAGGACCTTCTGGTCCATGAGCAGCGCACCTACCGGCCGCGCACTGCGTGTGATCCGCGCCCACGCCCGCCCGGGATCGGCGTCGGGATCCAGGGGATCGGGGCCCAGACGGCCGCGCACCTCGGCCACACCCGCCTCGTCGATGACGTCGCACCTGGTGGGTCCGCGCAGGTCGACGTAGTGGGCGGGCCGGCCCTCCGACCTCCCGCCGGGAAGCATCGCCCCGACCCGCATCCGCACCTGCCCCACCGGCGCGGGCGGTTCCTCCCCCTGCGGCACGAGGTGCGTGTCGAAGAATCCGTACAGCCCCAGGTGGACGTGGACGGCGAGGCCGCCCTCGTAGTGGTGGAAGAGGTGCTTGCCGACGGCTGTGGCGTGCTCGAAGTACCTACCGTCGACGACGACGTGGTCCGCGAACCGCCCCTGTGGGCTGGAGACGCGGACGGGCCCGCCCGCGAAGTACTCGGTGTGCAGGCGGGCCAGCCGGTGGAGGGTGTGCCCCTCAGGCACGGAGTGTCTCAGGCATGGTGTCGCCCGGGCACGACGCTTCTCGGGCGCTTCTCTGATCAGGCCCCGGGGACCGGCGGGGCCTCGTGGGTGCGCTCGTACTCGGCGAGGATGTCGATGCGACGCTGGTGACGCTCGGCCTCCGACCAGCTCTGGTCGAGGAACGCATCGACGATCGCCAGTGCCTCCTCCTGCGAGTGCATGCGCCCACCGATACCGATCAGCTGCGCGTTGTTGTGCTCACGGGCGAGGCGCGCGGTCTCGACGCTCCACGCCAGGGCGCAGCGGGCGCCGGGAACCTTGTTGGCCGCGATCTGCTCGCCGTTGCCGGAGCCGCCCAGCACGATCCCGAGGCTGCCCGGGTCCGCCACGACCTTGCGAGCCGCGTCGATGCAGAAGGCCGGGTAGTCGTCCTCCGCGTCGTAGCTGTGGGCGCCGCAGTCGACCACCTCGTGGCCGGAGGTCTTCAGGTGCTCGGCGATGACGTTCTTGGTCTCGAAGCCGGCGTGGTCCGCTCCCAGGTAGATGCGCATGGCGGCGATTCTGCCACGCTCGGCACCCGCCGCACCCCCGGGCCTTCAGTCGAACTGCGGGGCCTCGGTGCGGCTGCGCTTGAGCTCGAAGAAATAGGGGTACTCCGCGAGCAGGGCGGCGCCGTCGAAGACCTTGCCCGCGTCCTCGCCGCGCGGGATGCGCGTGAGGACGGGACCGAAGAAGGCCACGCCGTCCACGTGCACGACCGGGGTGCCGACCTCGTCGCCCACCGGGTCCATGCCGCGGTGGTGCGAGGCGCGCAGCTCGTCGTCGTAATCATCCGACGCCGCCGCGGCGGCGAGACCCGCGTCCAGTCCGGCGGCCTCGAGCGCCTCGGTGATCACCGTGGGGTCCTCGATCCCCCGTCCCTGGTCGTGGATGCGGGTGCCGAGCTCGGTGTACAGCCGGCCCAGGACCTCCTGGCCGTGACGCTGTGCGGCGGCGATCGCGACCCGGACCGGGCCCCAACCGCGTGTCATCAGCGCGAGGTAGTCCTCGGGGAGGTCCCGGCCGTCGTTGAGGACGGACAGGCTCATGACGTTCCAGGTCAGCTCGATGTCCCGGACCTTCTCCACCTCGAGGATCCAGCGGCTGGTGACCCATGCGAAGGGGCACAGGGGGTCGAACCAGAAGTCGACGGAACGGGTGGCGTCGGAACCAGAAGATGTCATGACCCCATCCTCCTCGTCCGGGTCCCCGACTGCCACCCCGCCGCGGGTGGTAGGACTGGGGCCACCACCCCCGCCCAGGAACCGAGGACCTCCGATGCGCTCGCTCAATCTCACCCGTTCCGACGCCGCCGCCAGGGCGGAACTGCTCGACGTGGACACCTACGAGGTGGACCTGGACCTCACCGACGGCTCCGGCGGACCGGGATCCGGGACGTTCCGGTCCCGCACGGTGGTCCGGTTCACCTGCTCCCGACCCGGGGCGGAGACATTCATCGATCTGAGGTCGGCGCGGATCCGGTCGGTGACGTTGAACGGACGGGACCTGGAGACCGGGGACTATGACGACGAGGCGGGGCTGACGCTGCCCGACCTGCAGGAGACCAACGAGCTCGTCGTGGACGCCGATCTGGCGTACACCTCCACCGGCGAGGGCCTGCACCGCATGGTCGATCCCGTGGACGGGGAGGTCTACCTCTACTCACAGTTCCAGACCGCCGACGCCAAGCGGGTGTTCGCCTGCTTCGACCAGCCCGACCTCAAGGCCCGCTACACGCTGACCGTCACCGCCCCCGCCTCCTGGGTCGTGGTGGCCAACACCCCGGCCGGAGAGTCCCCGGGCGAGTCGGGAGCGGTCGTGCACCGGTTCGAGCAGACGGAGATCCTGTCGACGTACCTCGTGGCCCTGATCGCCGGCCCCTATCACGTGGTCGAGGACTCCTACGTCGACGAGCACGGGACCATTCCACTACGACTGTTGTGTCGTGCGTCGCTCGCCGGGTACCTCGACTCCGATCGGCTGTTCGCCGAGACCAAGGAGGGCTTCGGGTTCTATCACCGTGAATTCGGCATGCCGTACGCGTTCGGCAAGTACGACCAGATCTTCGTGCCCGAGTTCAACGCGGGGGCCATGGAGAACGCCGGGGCCGTGACGTTCCTCGAGGACTACGTCTTCCGCTCCCGCGTCACGGCCTACCGCTACGAGCGGCGTAACGAGACGGTGCTGCACGAGATGGCCCACATGTGGTTCGGCGACCTGGTGACCATGCGCTGGTGGGATGACCTGTGGCTCAACGAGTCGTTCGCGACCTTCGCCTCGGTCCTGGCCCAGGTGGACGCCACGCAGTACACCGACGCGTGGACCACGTTCGCCAATGTGGAGAAGGCGTGGGCGTACCGGCAGGACCAGTTGCCCTCCACCCATCCCGTGGCGGCCGACATGACGGACCTGGAGACGGTCGAGGCCAACTTCGACGGGATCACCTACGCCAAGGGCGCGTCCGTGCTCAAGCAACTGGTGGCGTACGTGGGACGCGAGCCGTTCCTGGCCGGCCTGCGCGCCTACTTCGCCGAGCACGCCTTCGGCAACGCCGAGTTCGACGACCTCCTGCGGGCCCTCGAGGCCTCCTCCGGCCGCGACCTGTCCGACTGGGCCGACCAGTGGCTGCGGACCACCGGCATCAACCCGATCTCGGTGGAGGTGGACACCGCAGACGACGCCCAGGCGACGATCTCCGAACTGACCGTCGTGCAGGGACCCGCCGCCCCGGGTGCCGGGGAGCTGCGCACCCACCGTCTGGGGGTCGGCCTCTACAGCCGTGACGACTCGGGCGCGCTGGTGCGCACCGCGTTCGCGGAGCTGGACGTGGACGCCGAGCGCACGACCGTCCCGGACATGTCCGGCCTTCCCGTTCCCGACCTGATCCTGCCCAACGACGCCGACCTGACGTACTGCTCGGTGCGCCTGGACGAGCGCTCCCTGACCACTGTCCTGGGCTCCATCGAGGACGTGACGGACTCGCTCGCCCGGACCCTGTGCTGGTCCGCACTGTGGGAGATGACCCGGGAGGCCCGG
>NZ_JAALEC010000710.1:0-5835 GCF_014145205.1 Dietzia sp. DQ11-44 | reverse complement strand
TGGCGGCCGGCGCGCACACGTAGGTCTCGCGCTCGGCGGCGTCCGGGACGAGACGTCGCAGCAGCTCGGGGCCCAAGCGTCCGGTGGTCAGGCCGTCGCGCTCGGACGGGGCGTCGGTGAACAGGTGGAGCGTGATGCCCGAGTCGCGGGCCAGTCGGCGGAGTTCGGCCTCGTAGATGACGGAGCGCTCGTCGCGGTTGAAATAGAGCGGGGTGGCGTCGGCCCCGGCCCCGGCTTCGCGGGCGATGCGGCGCAGCAGGCTGATGATCGGCGTGATGCCCACCCCGCCGGCGATGAGCAGTGACGGGGTGGCCGGGGAGTCCATCGCGAAGTCTCCCGACCACTGCGGCACGCCGACCAGCGTGAGGTAGCGCCCCGCCTTCAGCGTGTCGTTCACTCGGGCGGAGACCCGACCCCCTGCGACCCGTTTGACGCAGATCTCCAGGGCGTCCGATCCGTCGAGCCGCGAGTCGGTGCTGTCGCGGACGAGGCTGTACTGACGGACCAGCTCGACGCGGCCGGTGCCGGTGCCGTGGTCGTCGTCGTCGACCTCCACCCGTACCGACACGTACGCCCCGGCGTCCCACTCCACGTCCTCCCACCCACGCGGCCTGGCCAGGCGCACGGAGAGCGCGTCACCCCCGGCGACCGGCGTCGCGGACAGGACCCTCGCCGGGACATTGTGGAAGCGCGGCTTGTCCAGGTACGGGGACTCGGGCAGGGGTCGGTAGGTGAAGCCCGAGATCACGCGGCGCCCGAGCGCGAGGGGGTCACGCAGCAACTCGGCCGGCCGCCCGAACTCCCGCTCGCCGAACGGCACGGACAGGCCCGTGAGCGTCTTGGCGATGAGCGGCACCGTCTCCAGCAGCGGGGTCTCGTGATACGGCAGCCCGTACCGGGCGGCGATGGCGCGCACCTCCGGCGCGATCCTGCGCTGCATGGACGGCGGCAGGTCGGGGAACAGGTGGTGCTCGACGTGCGTGTCCAGGCCGCCATAGAAGATCCGCAGGTCGGGACGGTTCTCGAACGGCACCTCCTCCTCCAGGATGCGGGTCAGCGCCTCGTCCAACTGCGGGCTCGGCAGGAAGTTGCGGGTCGCCCGGATCTGCCGCTCGTAGTACTGGTCGGGGGTCTCGTCGGGGCCGGGATCGGTGAACAGTTCCAGCTCGCCCGCGTGGTGTTCGATGAGCACCAGGAACAGCACGGACATGTAGCCCGCGACTCCGCCGAAATAGTTGGCCACCAGGGTCGGGAGCGGCTTCCATCCGGAGCGGAAGGGCTCGTCCACGAATCGGCGGCGCGCGTCCCGGCGGGCGATCCTGGCCGGCGATCGCAGGGTGTAGGCGCTGAAGAACGGGTGGCGGTCGACCTTGCGCGCGATGTTGGCCAGGAAGAACGGTGCCGCGACCGGGGCCATGGCGGCGAGCGCGGAGATGAACGCCACCTGCCCGAGGTGGTGGCCGTACCAGTCCTGGCCCGCGCTGCCGCGGAAGACGCTGTAGCCGAGGTCGTGGTCCTTGCCGACGATGTTGGTGTTGGGGTGGTGGCCCGCGTGGTGCATCGTCTTCCAGTGGCCGGTGTCCACGTTGAAGTCCCAGTCGTAGCGGTCCGAGTGGTACTCGCCGTTGTCCGGCAGGTGGTCGTAGCTGCCGTGGACGATGTTGTGGCCCAGCTCGGAGAACTGCATGAGCCGGTACATCATCTCCAGCGCGGTGGCCCGGCGGATCGCGCGCGGACCCCCCTCGCGCAACAGCTCGCGGCGGCGGGCGTCGATCGCCTGCCCGTAGGCGGTGACGTGGCGGATGTGGTCCAGGTCCTCCTTGCCCACCTCGGCCTTGGCCCGCGCGTAGAGCTCCCCGATCGCCTCGGCCAGCCCGGTCGGTCCTGCCGATTCGGTACCCGTGCGGTTGTCGCTGGCGAGAGTCATGGATGTGACGGTAGCCACCGACGAGGGCCGGGGATAGGGCGTCGGCGGTCGCACATTTGGCATTTTCGGTCACCCGGCGGTGTGCGTTGCTACGGTCGGGCGATGACCTCGCCGTCGGACTCCGCGTCCCCCGTGTGGGTGGTGCCCCGCGGCACCGAGGGGATCCGCATCATGGTGGACGGCGGCGTCGCACGCGGGATGAGGACGGGGGAGTGCCTGGCCGGGACCGGGCTCGACCCCCTGGATCTCGACGACGAGACCGCGCAGATCTGGGCGCATCAGGAGTTCGTGGTGATCCGCAATCTCCTGGGCCGGCTCGGGGACCGACCGGGTCTGGGGGCCGGAATCGGTGCGCATTCGACCCTCGGGCGGACCGGCGTCATCGGCTTCATGATGCTCGCGGGACCCACCGTGCGGGCCGCGCTCGATCGGGCCATCCCGTACCTCGCGCTCTCGCCCACGCACCTGCGGTTCTCGCTCGACGAGGATGCCGCCGCCGGGACCGACCCGGAGAAGGCCTTCCTGGTCGCCGCGGACGACGAGATCCCCGCGGATGTACGCGCCTTCGTGGTGGAACGCGACCTGGCGGGGTTGGCGGCGGCCCTCCGTGGAGCCCAGATCGACGTCGGCACCGCCGGCCTCGAGACGACCCTCGGCCCGGAGAGCGCCGTGATCCTCGGTGAGGCGTGGGGACTGACCGCCGACGAGGTCCGGCCACACGCCGAGCGGAACCGTCTGGTGATCACCCGTGAGCGGCTGGACGCGCGGCTGCCGCAGGGCGACGAGAACACGGCGAAGCTGTTCGAGAGGCAGTGCCGCGACCTGCTCGACGACCGGGTGGCGCGGGTGGGCGTGGCGGGGCAGGTCCGCAGTCGGCTGCAGCACGAGCGCGGGAGTTGGCCGTCGATGGCGGAGGTGGCCGGTGAGCTGCACGTCGATGTCCGCACCCTGCGTCGCCGCCTGGCCGCGGAGGGGACCTCGTTCCGGCGGGTGCTCGACGAGGTGAGGCATCATCGGGCCCTGGATCTACTGGCGCTGCGTGTACCCGTGGCGGAGGTGGCACGCGAGCTCGGGTACTCCGAGACCGCCACCTTCACCCGGACGTTCACCAGGTGGGAGGGCGTCCCGCCCAGTCGAGTACGGCGTTCAGCGGAGACCAGCGGTGACTAGGGTCGTGGAGACCGGGCCATGCGGATCGGGCACCGTTCCGGGGACATCGGCCGCCTTCCGACCACGACCCCAGGAGACCTGAGTTGACCCTGTTCGAGACCCTCAAGGATCGCTGCCGCCCCGAGTGGGAGGCCTACACCCGGCACGAGTTCGTCGAGGAGCTCGGGAGCGGGACGTTGCCCCTCGAGGTGTTCCGCGACTATCTGATCCAGGACTTCCACTTCCTGGTGCAGTTCGCGCGCGCCAACGCGTTGGCCGCGTTCAAGAGCCGCACGCTGGCCGACATCACCGCCGCGCACCAGGCCACGGGGGCGATTCTGGCCGAGACCGAGCTGCATCTGCGGCTGACCGAACGCTGGGGAATCCCGCGCGCCACCCTCGAGGCCGCCGCCGAGAAGCAGGCCACCGTCGCCTACACCCGCTACGTACTCGACTGCGGCATGGTCGGCGACCTGCTCGACCTGCACGTGGCACTGGCGCCGTGCACGATCGGTTACGCCGAGATCGGCGCACACCTGCAGCCCCGGCTCGCCGAGCGCGGCAGCACGGAAGAGCCCGGCACGGGAGAGCGCGGCCGGGCCGGGCACCCGTACGGCGAGTGGATCGCCGAGTACTCGGGCGCGAAGTTCACCGCCGCGTCCCGCGCCGCGATCGCACAGCTCGACGTGCTGTCCGGGGGAGGGCTGACCGACCGCCGTCTCGACGAGCTCACCGAGGTGTTCCGCACGGCCACCAGGCTGGAGGCCGACTTCTGGCAGCAGGCGCTGGACAGCACAGTCGGCCGCTGACCAGCGGAGATCGGAAGGTGGCTCCGCCACTCAGGACCCCAACGACCCCAGCGATCCCATCGGCCCCGTCGGCAGCGGCAGGTCCACCGGCATTCCCGCGGGAGTGGTCCCCTTCTCCGCCATCTGGGCGAGGAGAACCGGCAGCATCTCGGCGAACATGTCGGCTCGGAACTGCAGGGGAGCGGAGGGGTTCGCGAGGTTGCGCAGTTCCAGGGGGTCCGCCGCCAGGTCGTACATCTCGAACACCGGGGGTTCGACCCACTGGGGGTCGAAGTACATCGTGAACTTGCGGGTGCGGTCCCGGACCGTGCGCAGATGGTTCGGCTGGGTGACCGAGGTCTGCCCGTCGGGTTGGCCGATGTTGTCGTCGTCGAAGACGTAGTGGATGACGTCCTGCACCTCTCGGGTCGGGGCCCCCGGGTTCTCGACGGCGTCGGAGATGATCGGCGACAGGTCGGTCCCGCGGAAGTCGAAACCGGCTCGCACCCCGGGCGCCACCTCGGCGATCGTCGCGAGGGTGGGCATGAGGTCCACGAGAGTCGACAGGGCATCGGTCGTCACCCCGGTCGGGAACAATCCGGGGTTACTGATGACCAGCGGCACCAGCATCGTCTCCTCGTAGGCGTTGAACACCTTCTGGCGCATCCCGCCGTGGGACATCGCCATCTCGCCGTGGTCGGAGACCCGGATGATGATCGTGTCCTGCCGTAGGTCGTTGCGCTCCACCGCGTCGATCACGGCGCCGATGTGCTGGTCCACGACCTGTTGCATGTAGGCGTAGAGGTTGGCGTAGTTGCGGGCCTTCTCCTCGCCCACCAGCGGTCCGAGCCCCAACTGGGAGGCCAGGTTGATCTGGGTCTGGGCGCGGGGCTTGTGGTTGAGCGCCAGCACCTCGGTGAACGTCGGCGGCAGGTCGATGCCCATCTGGAAACATCCCGGCGCCGCATCGAGGTAGTTGGTCCCGCCGTCCGGCATCTCCAGGTCCCAGGTCTGCGGATAGGCCAGGATGTCGTGCGGGTTAGCGAAGCTGGCGACCAGCGCGAACGGCCGATCCGGGTCGTTCGGCACCGAGTTCAGGAACTCCACGGCCTCGTCGGCGTAGCGCTGGTCGTTGTTCGCGGTTCCGCCACCGAAGTTCTCCGGCTTGATGTCCTGGCCGGCCTCCGGAGGGCTCCAGCCGTGGAAGCCGAAGCCCTCGACGTCGGCGGGCGTGGGGTCCAGGCCGTCGGCGCCCTTGCTCATGTGCCACTTCCCCCGGTAGTGCACGTCGTATCCGGCCGAGGCGAGCAGTCCGGCCATGTTGGGCGTGGTCGGGGACAACTGTGGCTCGGCATCCGACAGGCTCCCGCCCGACGTGAGGGTGCGGTAGACCCCGTGTTGGGCGGGGTAGATGCCGGTGAACATGGTGCTGCGGCTGGGCGAGCACATGGTGGAGTTGCAGGCGTTGAAGTTGAACGACAGTCCGGTGTCGATCAGTCGCTGGCGCTGCGGCAGGTTCTGCGCGGCCCACCCCTCCGGCCAGAACATCGGTCGCCGTTCCTGATCGGTCATGATGATGACGATGTTGGGGCGCCTGCGGATCCGGCCCTCCCCGATGGCGGCGCCGGCGGCGGGCGTGGTGCCCGGCAGCGCGGAGGATCCGAACGCGGCACCCGCGGCACCCGCGGCGAGGAGGAGCCCGGTGCCGCCGAGGAACGTGCGGCGGGGGATCGACGTGGCGGGGGGAAGGGGAGACGTGGAATGGGACGACGACGAGGTGGGCGACTGCGACATGGTGGACCCCTGGATGACCCGGCCGAGCCAACCCGGGGACCGCGCGGGCGATCTGGGAGGGCGGTCCCGGGGGTCGACCGGGGTGGTGCCGGATGCTTCGGATCGCGGCGATCCCGCGAATGCTGGGTGCGCTTACCGCCCGCTGTGGTGAAGGTTTTCTGAGAATAGCGCCTCATT
>NZ_JAALEC010000072.1:0-4334 GCF_014145205.1 Dietzia sp. DQ11-44 | reverse complement strand
CCGTCCGAGATCACCGCAGCAGGCCATCCCCGGTCGCCACGTCGTAGACGAACCCGCGAACAGCGGTGCCGTGCAGGAGGAACGGGTCGGCCTCGACGCGCGCCAGCGATTGGCGGACGTCCGCTTCCACTTCTGGAAACGCCTCTGGTGACCACCGCGGACGCAGTCCTGTGTCGGCCTGGATCTGGTCTTTGAAGTCGTCGTCGCGGAATGTGAGCATGCCGCAGTCGGTGTGGTGGATCAGCACGATCTCCTCGGTGCCCAGGAGTCGCTGGCTGATCGTGAGGGACCGCAGGACGTCGTCGGTGACCACGCCTCCGGCGTTGCGGATCACGTGCGCGTCACCCTCGGACAGCCCCAGCAGCCCGTACGGGTTGAGGCGGGCGTCCATGCACGCCACCACGGCGATCTTGCGGCCGGGCGGCATGGGCAGGTCGCCCTTGTCGAAGTCGGACCGGTAGGCCGAGGCGGCCTCGAGCAGCTCGTCGGTGACTGTCATGTCCGGAATCTAGTCCCGGAGTCGAACCAAGACCAGCGTTCTTCTTGCCCCGATCACAGGCGACTCCCGCCAATACCCGGAGCCGCTTCCGGCACGCCCGTTCGGTGGGATGCTGACCGGATCGGCGACCGTTCCGGTGTGTGGGAGGTGTCCATGACCGATACCCCGTCCGCCCCGGGTCGGGACGCGGGAGACCCCGGCCTGGCCGCGCCGACGCGCGCCCTGCGGCCACCGGCCCTCAAGCGGGTGATCGGGCCGGGTCTGCTCCTGCTGTTCATCGTCGGGGACATCCTCGGTACCGGCATCTACGCCCTCACCGGCAAGGTCGCCGAGGAGGTCGGGGGCGCGGCGTGGCTGGCGTTCCTCATCGCGTTCGCCGTCGCGGTCCTCACCGCCACGAGCTACCTGGAACTGGTCACCAAGTACCCGAAGGCCGGCGGCGCCGCCGTGTACGCACACCGCGCGTTCCGGGTCCAGATCCTGACCTTCCTCGTGGCCTTCGCCGTCATGGCCTCGGGTCTGACCTCGGCGTCCTCGGCCGCCCTGGCCTTCGCCGGGAACCTCAACGAGGCGGTCGGGCTCGACCTGATGTCCCGGACCTGGCCGCTGATCGGAATCGCCCTGGCGTTCATCACCGCGGTCGCGGCCGTCAACCTCCGCGGCGTCTCCGAATCGGTCCGCCTCAACGTGGTGCTCACGGCCATCGAGCTCACGGGCCTCCTGATCGTGATCGCGATCGGGGCGTGGGCGATCGGACACGGCCAGGGAGATCTCTCGCGCGTCACGGAGTTCGACACCGCCTCGGGCGAGAGTCCGGTCCGGTCGGTCACGGCCGCCACCGCCCTGGCCTTCTTCGCCATGGTCGGGTTCGAGGACTCGGTCAACATGGCGGAGGAGACCAAGGATCCGGTGCGGATCTTCCCCAAGGTCATGTTCGCGGGACTGGCGGTGACCGGCCTGATCTACGTCCTCGTCGCGATCTCCGCGGTGGCCCTGGTGAGCCCGGAGGAACTCGGCGAGGGGGAGACCCCGCTGCTCACGGTGGTGGCGACGGGCGCCCCGGCGTTCCCGATCTGGATCTTCGCGTTCATCACCATGGCCGCCGTGGCCAATTCGGCACTGATCAACATGCTCATGGCGTCCCGGCTGGTGTATGGCATGGCCCAGGAGAAGGTGGTGCCGCGGGCGCTCGGCCGCGTCCTGCCCGGCAGGCGGACTCCGTGGGTGGCCATCCTGTTCACCACCGTGTTGGCGGCCGGGCTCGTCGCCCTGGCCGACCTCACCGCCCTCGGCGGGACCACCTCACTGCTGCTGTTGGCGGTGTTCACGGTCACCAACCTCGCGGTTCTGGTCCTGCGCCGGCAGCCGGTGGAGCACGCGCACTTCCGGGCGCCGACCGTGGTTCCGGTGCTGGGGCTGCTGAGCTGCGGCTTCCTCGTGTCCCCGTTGTCCGGGCGGGCGGATGCGGACTACCGGCTGGCCGGGGTGCTGCTGTTCGTGGGCGGCGGACTGTGGTTGGTGCAGCAGATCGCCGGAGCTATCGCTTCCGGTCGGAATGGTCGGCGAACCTCTCGAGGTCCCGGACATGCCCCGAGACGATGATCACGTCCTCCGCACCGATCGAGGTCTCCGGCTCCGCGTAGTGGAACGGCTGGCCGGGAGGCTTGATCCCCACGATGTTGACCTTGTGGCGACTGCGGGGGCGGCACTGATCGATGGTGCGTCCGACGACGTCCCTCGGGGGGAGCATGCGGGCGATCGCGAAGTTGTCGTCGAACTTGATGAAGTCCATCATCTGGTTGGCGACCAGGTGCGCTACGCGGACGCCGGCGTCGTGCTCGGGGAACACGACGTGGTGGCACCCGATCCGGGTGAGGATCTTTCCGTGGGCCTTGTTGATCGCCTTGGCCCACACGTGCTCCACGCCCAGGTCGACAAGGTTGACGGCCACCAGGACGGACGATTCGATCGAGGTCCCCACGCCCACCACGGCGGTGGAGAAGTCCTGCGCGCCGAGCTGTTGGAGTGCCTCGATGTCGGAGGCGTCCGCCTCCACCACGTGGGTCAGGGAGTCGGCGTACTTCTGCACGAGTCCGTGATCCCGTTCCACCGCGAGCACCTCACGCCCCTGGGAGACGAGCTGGGTGGCCAGGGAGACGCCGAAGCGGCCCAGGCCCACGATGAGCACCGGGGACTGGCGACGGTTGCGGTCAGCCAATGATCGGCCTCTCTGTGGGTAGGCGGTATCTGGTGCGCTGGGCTCGCATGGTGAGCGCGGTGGCGAACGTGATGATGCCGACGCGGCCCGCGAACATCAGCCCGGACAGAACGTACACCCCCGCGGGCTCGAGTTCCGCGCTCAGGCCGGAACTCAAACCGCAGGTGGCGAACGCGGAGATGGACTCGAAGAGCGGGCGTCCGAGGTCCTCGCCGGTGAGGACCATCAACGTCAGGGCCGAGGCCGACACGAGAGTCAGTCCCATCCCTGCGACGGACACGGCGATCCGGACAGAGGACGTGGGCAGCGCGCGGCCGTGAGCGGTGGTGTCCTCCTGCCCTCGGGCCTCGGCGAGGAAGGCGAGAAAGATGACGGCGAGGGTGGTGACCTTGACCCCGCCGGCGGTCGACACCGAACCACCGCCGACGAACATCAGCGCGTCGGTGATGAACATGGTCGACGACCTGGTGTCCGCCGGCTCGATCACCGCGAAACCCCCGGATCGCATCATCACCGAGGCGAACAGGGAGTTCTGGAGCTTGTCCGTGACGCTCTCCCCGCCGAGGGTCGCGACGTTGCTCCACTCCACCACCGCGAATCCCAGAGCCCCGACGAGCATCAGCAGGACACTGAACTCGACGGTCAGGCGGGTGTGGAGGTTCCACCTGCCGAGGTGCCACTGGTGTTTCCACAGGACCAACAGGACGGGGAAACCCAGGCTGCCCAGGAACACTGCGCAGATCAGTGCCCAGAAGACGACGGGATCGTGGGCCACCGCCGCCAGGCCGTCGGGGTGGAGGATGAAGCCGGCGTTGTTGAACGCGGAGACGGCGTAGAAGACGGCATGCCAGATCCCGTCGCCCACCGAGCCCTGCTGGGCGATCAGCCGAGGGGTGAGGATCAGGGCGATGACCAGTTCGACCACGGCCGAGGAGACCACGATCGTCTTGATCAGCGACCCGACCTCCCCCAACCCGCCCGCCGATGTCCCGGTCTGCGCCAGCAGGCGGGTGCGGACCCCGAACTGCCGGGTGACCGAGAGTGCCAGCATCGACGAGATGGTGACGATGCCCAGGCCACCCAGTTGGATCGCCGTCAGGATGACCACCTGACCCGCTGACGACCAGTGGGCGGCCGTGTCGACCGTGGTCAGACCCGTCACCGACACCGCTGACGTGGCCGTGAAGACGGCGTCGTGCAGCTCCGGCGAGCTGCCCGAGGACGTGGCCCACGGCATCATCAGCAGTGCGGTGAACAGGGCGATGGCGGAGGCGAACGCCGCGAGCGCGGATCTGGCCGGGGAGCTGTAGGTGAACGCGCGAATCGCCTGCGCGCCCGAGGAGAGGACGCCCGCGCTCCTGGACACCATGGGAGTGAGGGTAACCCCAGCGCCCTCCCCGGATGTCAGCCGCGTGCGCGTCGTGCCGCGAGTCCCAGGATCACGTCCAGGACGAGGAAGGCCGCCAGTGAGATCCCCAGGAGCGGGACGGCCCACCCGATCGCCGCGACCACGGTCACGCCGACCAGGGTTCCCACGGGGCGGCGACGCAGCAGGTCGAGCGTGGCACCACGTGCGGGGGGCCGGGCCAGACCGCCGGTGCGGGTCGGTCGCCGCGT
>NZ_JAALEC010000709.1:0-569 GCF_014145205.1 Dietzia sp. DQ11-44 | reverse complement strand
ACAGCTTGTTCAGCAGTCTCCTAGAGCCTGCTTCTACGGCCGACGCCGATCATCGCTGCGGATGGCGATGGTCGGCGCCGGTCCTCGTCGAGTGGGTTCGTAGAAGGACCCCTCGAAGGACCACGCGGTGGCCGCTCTCCGGCATCCGCAGTAGAGCCGTGGCACCGGTGCAGCCCTGCGGGTCATCCCGCTGTGGTGTGAGCCAGCCTCAGTGTGGACACCAGGCGGGCTCCCTGGCCGAGTCCCACCTTCGGGAGGTAGGCCCGTCCCACCGCGACACCGATCGCCGGTAGCGTCGCCGCATCCGGGTAGCACAGATGTAGAGGGCGGTACTCCGGGTGGAACTTGGCCTTGAACGCCAGGAGCGAGCGGAACCCGTAGACGGGTTCGAGCGTCTCCCCCACGCGGTCCAGGACACCGGTCAACGACGACGCGTCCCGGGGCGCGGGCGGGCCGTCCCCGCTCGGTTCACGTCGACCGTGCCCGAGCGGTGCCCCGGACAGGCTGAGGAACTCCAAGCCCTCCTCCTTGCCCGTGAGCGCGGCGGAGGCGATGAGGAACTCGGTCGT
>NZ_JAALEC010000708.1:0-6360 GCF_014145205.1 Dietzia sp. DQ11-44 | reverse complement strand
TGCCGCCGGTACGGCGGCGCATGAAGTCCAACGTGAGGCCCACGAGCACACCCTCTCGGTAGACGGGGAGCCACGAGGTCACGCCGTGAACGACGTCGTCCCCGTCGACGGCCAGCAGCAAACGCACCTCGGGATCGCGTAGCTCGTCGATTCCACCGAGGGTGAAACCCATCTCGGGCAGACCCTTGTCGGCCACCCATTCCTCGGAGATGGCGACGATCTGCTGAGTCAGCGTCAGGGGAGCCTCGGCGAAGGTCGTCCACGTGGCCGTCACCTGTTCCTTGCGCGCCCGGTTCAGGGCGGTGCGGACATCCTGGAACCGTTTGCCGGTGAACGCCAGGTCGGGCAGGGGGATCACGGTCTCTTCGGCCACCTGGACCGAGGACCACCCCGCCGCCCTCAGCGCCGCCGCCAGCTCGTCGTCGACGGAGTAGAAGCAGGGATCCAGCCCCTGCAGAGCGCAATGTTCGGCGAACTCCAGCGCCGCGGCGCCGGACTGATCCGGCGGCCCCACCGGGCCTCCGGTGGTCAGCGCGACCCGGCCGACCACCCGGAAGGCCACCGCGGACCGGCGACCCGGCGGGTGCTGGTCGGTGAACCAGTACTCGTTGCCGTCCCAGGTCGTCATCCACGACAGAGAGGACCCGCCCGGTGTGTGCAGCAACTGCCGTAACCGCTCGTGGGCCGCGGGGTCCTCGTCGATGCGCCGCGCCCGCAGAAGGCGCCACAGGACGACGATGACGCAGGCCCAGACGGCGACGCCGATCCACTCGAACAACGCCGTCGCCGCGTCGGAGACGGGGAGTAGGGTCGGCCCGAACAGGCCCAGGTACGCAGGAGGAATCAGGCGAGCCGGATAGTCGCGGGCGAGCTCGGCGATCGACGGGTCGGAGAGACCGGACGCCGCGACGCCCTCCGTGACCACCGCACCGAGGCTGACAAAGGCGACGAGCCCGCCGAGCACCACCGCAGTGATCGACAGGGCCGACTGTCTGAACGCGCGACTGCTCGCCCGCACGCGGAAGAACCGTCCGGTGGCCAGCAGGGTGAGCAGGACCGCGGTCACCACCACCAGCGGCGACACCACCCAGACCGTGAGCGCGTGCGGGGCCGCCCCGAAGATCAGTTGGCGTCGTCCGTGGCCGCCGTTGATGGGTCCGGTGACGAGCAGAGCGACTGAGGCAGCGAGCTGAGTGCCGTACGCGGCCAGCGCCCACCAGCGTGCCGCGCGCCGGCCGCGTCGGAGTCCGTCGGCCAGGACGAGGATGAGAACGGACGGCATGAGGGTGAGAGCGAGGGGACCGACCCCGGTCAGGCGGAGAAGTTGTCTGGCGTTCCAGCAGTCGATCCCGCCCGGGGCGGCCTCGCACAGCTCGGCCACCTGTGCCGGGGTGTAGGGCACCTCGCGTACGAGCTGACTCAGGGGCGCCAGGGGCCCGACCGCGCCTGAGGTGAGCGAGACCAGGAGGGGGCCCAGGACGGTCGCCGCCACGACCAGGGCCACGAGGGTTCGGGTCTCCCGGACCGATCCGCCGAGCAGCGGGGTGCGGTGGCGCTCCGTCGCCTGCAGGGCACCGACGGCAAGTCCCGCGAGTGCCCCGGACAACCGGACCGCATCCTGGGGATGCCCGGCGAACAAGAGGAGAGTGACGAGAACAGTCAGGACGACGGCGCGGATCCGGCGTCGCCACAGGGTCGGCATCCGGCTCGTCGCCGCCAGCAGGATCCCGAGGATCCACGGCAGCGGATCGACCCACGAGTGCGCTGGGGCCACCGGCGCCCCCCTGTCCCCGTTGGTCAGAATGCCGACCAACAGGTCGCGACCGATCCCGCCGAGAACCCCTCCGAGTTGAGCGGCGAGGGCGGTGACGAGGAGGCGGGTCCCGCCCAGCAGGCGCTCGGCGACCGGGCCCACCGCCAGAAGCAACAGGGTGGAGACAAGGAGATCGGCGAGGCCGGAGACGACCAGGCCGGACGTGATCGGGGTCCAGACGAATCCGTGGCCCAGGGACACCGACCCCGCTGCGACCCTGTCGAACCACTCGGGATCCGGACCGTGGAGCGCTGTGCCGGTCACTGCGGCCACCACCCACATCAGGGCGAGCAGTGCGATGGTGACCGGGGAGGTCGACCATGCCCGGGCCGCGTATCGGCGCACGGTGGAGATCGTCGGCCTCATCGGATGAGCCCAGTCCTCTGGGCGAGCCAGGGAAGTTCGCGCTCGAGGCCTGCGGACCACACGGCGTAACTGTGCCCCCCGGGCAACTCGGTGAGGTGGGCGTCGACCCCTGCGGACAGCGCGGCTGCATAGAGGTCCTTCGCCGCCGGGCCGTACTCGGTGTCGGTGGATCCGTAGACGAACGCGCCGGCCAGGCCGGGGAAGTGCCGGCTCGCGAGCAGGTCGGCGGGGTTGTTCTGGCGGAATGCCGCCTCGTCTCCGCCGAAGAACTGTTCGACGGTGGCGGATCGCGTGCCGATCGTCGGTTCTCCCTGCCCCGACATGTCGAGGAAGGTCGGGAAGACGTCCGGGTCGGACAGGGCCATCTGGAGCGCGCACGTCCCGCCGAAGGACAGCCCCCCGATCGCCATCGACATCGGCCCCGAGGCGACCTGCAGGTTCTCGTGGATCCACGCCGGGACGTCGACGGACAGGTAGGTCCGGGCATCGCCCCGGGGCGAATCGACGCACAGCGTGTTCCCGAGCGACTCCCCGATCGGGTCGGCCACCACCACGACCGGGGCGAGCCCGGCATGCCGGTCCGCGAACGCGTCCGCGATCACCGGCAATCTCCCGGAGACCACCCAGTCTTCGGGGGCGCCGGGCTGACCGGCGAGCAGGACGAGGACCGGGAGCAGTGGGCGAGGCTGCGCGAAGTATGCCGGCGGCAGATAGATCTGGGCGGGCCGCGCCGTGAAACCCGACGCGGTCCCGGGGATCGTCGCCTCGGTGATCGCCCCGCTCGTCGGCATGTTCTCGGGCGGCGTCCACACCTCCTCCACGGCGGTCCCGGGCGGGAGATCGTCGCCGACGGTCGTCGGGGCGGACCCGAGGACGTCGGCAAGGGGGACGGTCCGGTGTTCCGGCACTCCTATCAGGGTGCCGACGGTGGGGAACTCGGCGTACACACGGTTGACGTGACCGCCGGCGCCGAGGAGCACGGCAACCGTTGCGAGCACCACTCCGCCCACGCGCCACGGGCGCCGGGAGGTACTTCCGCCGGCCAAGCAGGTGACCGCGAGCATCACCGCGAGCAGGGACACGGCGATCCACACGTACACCGTCCGCGGGATCGCATCCGGGAAGGGTCTGAACACCCCTTCGACCAGGACCCCGCCGGCCACGGTCACCAGCACGGCGGCGACCGTGCACGCGGGCAGCATCCGTAGCCACCAGCGGCGTCGATCCCGGGAGTCACTCTTCCCTCCCGTGGAGCCGGCGAGCGACAGGCCCGCGAACCCGACCACCACGAGCACCCACAGGGTCGCCAGCACCGGCGTCTCCAGAAGAGACACACCGAGTAGCTGCTGCACCGCCACCCACCTCCACCGCGAACCACGTCAGGCCGCCTGTCGAACCCGCGTCGTCGTCACCCGCGTGACACCGCGGGTCGAAGCCTAGGAGGGTTTGCTGAGACGACGCGGAGACGGGCACAGCGCTGTCACCAGAGTCAGTGGCCGAGGTCGGTGGCCGAAAGGGTGCGGGTCCACGCCCAGGTAGCCGAGGAAGTTTCCCCCAACACCGTGCCGAACCGTCGCGGAGGGATGTGCAGGAATGCATACTTCCCACGCTCATCGCGACCACGTCGGATAGCCCGTCCACCGTCACGGGTATCGCGCTGTCACCGGCGGAACCGTCGCCCAGTTGCCCGTAGTGGTTCAGTCCCCAGCAGTGGGCGCCGCCGTCCGTCAGGACCGCACACCGCGCAGTGCCTCAGCCCCACGGGCGCGCAAGCTTCTTGGCGATGGTCTGGTGTGCGAAATCGTGAACTCGGCATCGTTTACTTGTAATAACGTCTGGATATCGGTTCGCCCCGCCGTCGGTTCGAGAGGATGCCCTGCCGGCCTGACCCGGGCAATGTGTGGGCGGGGGTTTCCTTATTCATGCCGGGGGGACAGGTCGTGGTTGCCACTTGCGCCGTTCAGGGGACCAGCAGCCGGCGGTGATCGGGTTGTCGGGGGAGAGGACAGAGTTCAGCAGCGCTTCGGCCGTGGTCAGCGCGCTGTCGACAGCACGCAGTTCTGGGCGGGGTCGATGGAGGGTGCCCACGAATTTCTGGTATCCGGCCGGCCACTCGTCACTGGGAAGGATGAGGCGGGGAGGGAGAGCCAGGGTGCGGATGCGGGACTGTTGGCCTAGTGCGGTGCGCAGTTTTCCTGCGTCCACTTCGAGTTCGAGGGCGATTAAGGCGATGTCGTAGAGATCTCGGTACCGGGTGGAGCTACGGGTGCCGTGGATCTCGTACATGGCGCAGGTTTTATCGGCGAGCTGGTTTTCTATCGGGTAGGACAGCACGGTGAAGTGCCGGCGAGCGAACGGGACCTCGAGTGGGTCGGCGCGGGTGACCGCCAGTGGTTCGGTGACGGTGGGCGCCTCAAGGTCTCCGGAGACGTCGATGTTGAACCGGGAGAACTCGGTAGTGCCGAATCGGACGATGACGGTCAGTTGGATGTTCTCGACGGTTCCGCTGGCCGTCTCCCTCCGTGGGTTGCGCACATAGAAGGTGTACGGGCCTATTGTGGTCTGGTCCATGGCTGCGATCAGACTGTCGGCGGCTGCGCGATGGCCTGTGGGGGAGGCTTGCCGGTACAGGTCCAAGTCTTGGGTGTGGCGAGCCCCGGGGATGAGGCAGTAGAGATTGGTGCCGCCCTTAAGGACCCACACCGGGTCGGTGGCCATCAGTTCTGCGAGGAACACTTCGCGGAAAAACCTGCTGTAGACGGCGTTCGGGGTCAACTTCTGCTGCTTAGCGAACTGGCGTAGCCCGGCGGTGATCTGGCCATGAGTGGCCCGCGGTCTGGGTTCAGGCATCGTCCCGGCCGGCCTGGTCGTCGTCCTCGGTGTCACTGGTCTTGCTTCGCTCTTGACGAAGCCAGTTAGCGCCACCACCAACGCTGCTGCCATAACCACCACCGGTAGCGGCTAGCGCGTCCCCGAAGGCCTGCACGGTAGTGCTGGCTTGGGTTTCCAGCTTCTCTCGGAGCGCTGGGGAGAGCATCGCCGACGAGTCTAATGCTGCCGACGCAGGTAGCTTAAGGTTCGGGGCAGTTCTGGCGGCGATCTCGCGGAGCTGTTCCTGGATCGGCGCTATCGCCTGCTGCATCATGCGGGCGAGGTGGTCATCGCCAGCGCGGTGGCTCGGGAAGAGTTCCTCCAGACGAGCGCGCATTGCTGGCGCGGTGTTGCGGATAGTTCCGAAGTTCTCAGCTACCGGCGCGAGAGCCTCTGCCAGGTCATCTGTGGTGGTTAGACCCCTGGACAGCGCATCGGCGAGCATATCGATGAGGTGTCCCGGTTCATGCCCGGCACGGGCCAGGTCAAACACAGTTCTTTCCACGGTGGTGATCGGCAATCCATCCATGTCGATGACTTCCCCCGGGGACAGCGCTGCGGTGACGAACCGAACACCGCGCTGGCGTGTCTGTCGTCGGCCGGGCGTGGTGAAAATGATCGCCTCGCTGGGCAGATCGCCAATTCCATGCAGCTGCGCGGCGGTTTCGTGGGAGACGACCGCGTACTGGTCGTCGTTGTATCTGCGCTCAGCGGCCAGGGCATGCGGTTTCAAGGCCAGCCATTGCGCCCGAACCTCGAGCACGGTCGTCACTGGGGTTGAGGCGCTCGCGTAGACCCCGTGACGCACCCGCAGCAGTACTCCACGGTCCACGAGGCGACTCAGGAGGACGGCACTAACACCCAGCTCTCGGGCCTGGGCGGCAGTGAACAGGCCCCACTGCTGGGCCGCAAGATCCAAGACGGCCTCCGTCGCTTCCCCCAGTTTCATACTGCAATTATTACACATAGGGCTACTTTTGCAGTTCCCAACGAGTGCTGCCGCTTCAATAATGCCCGAAATAGATACTATTGAAGCGTCCAAGTGTGCGGCCTCAAGGCGATGCATTGCTGGCGGGCGAGAGCATCGCTTACGCAGCCGAATAAGACCCAACAACGCTTGGCGGCGCACAAGGGAGGTCGGCCCGTGACCCAGAGCGGGTAAGAGCGATGCACACTTACCCGGGAACGGCCCCCGAGACGCACGGTCGTCATCCATCGCTCTCTCCGGACCCCGTGCGCCCCTATGGCGAGGCGGACCTATCCGCGCGTGACCTCACTCAGGTCCTGACCTGCCGCGTTGATTTCGGACA
>NZ_JAALEC010000707.1:0-1307 GCF_014145205.1 Dietzia sp. DQ11-44 | reverse complement strand
CCCGCCCCCGCCGACCCGGAGCCGACCGCCGGCGGGGTCCCACGCGACGCGGCGCCCCCGCGTTGTCTGGCGTCCAGACGCAGGAGGATGAGCGCCGCGGCGAGCAGCACGAGGGCCAGGAGGAACCAGAACACGACCATGTCCACAGAGGGTAGTCAGCGCTGGTGGGGTTACCCGCCAGGCACCGCGGCGCTGCGTGACCTGGACGGGCCCGGGAGCCGGCGGAGACGCGGGCTAGCGGGGGTCCTCCCCCAGGGCGATCGGCCGCCGACGATCCGCCGACCACTGCGACCACGACCCCGGGAACAACCTCCCCGCCTCGATCCCGGCCACCTCCATCGCCGCGAGCGCATGGCAGGCGTGGATGCCGGAACCGCAGTAGACCACGGTGTCCTTCCCGCTGGTCACGCCCACGTCGGCGAACATCTGACGGATGCGCTCGGCGGGAAGGAACCGACCGCTCTCGTCGAGGAACGACGAGGTGGGCAGATTGACGGCGCCCGGGATGTGACCGGCCCGCGAATCCATCGGCTCGGTGTGGCCGGCATAGCGCTCGGCCGCGCGGACATCGATCAGGACGCCCTCCTCGGGGCTGGCCTGCGTCTCGTCGATGTCGGCCGTGCGCATGTGATCGAGCCTGAAGGTGAAGTCGCCGCGTTCGACCGGGTTGCCCGGCCCCACCGCCAGGTCCTCGCCCTCGGCGATCCACGCCTTGAGACCGCCGTCGAGGAGGTAGACGTCCTCCTTGCCGGCCCAGCGCATCAGCCACCAGGCGCGCGCCGCGGAGGTGTTACCGGAGTCGTCGTAGATCACCACGCGACTGTCGTTGTGCACGCCGGCACGGCGCAGGGCGTCCTCGAGATCATCGGGCGAGGGCAGCGGGTGACGGCCCTCGCGGACGTTGCGCTGGCCCGCGAGCTCGGTGGGCAGATCGACGTACTGCGCACCGGGGATGTGGCCCGAGTAGTAGTGCTCGCGCCCGCGGGCGTCGCCGAGTCGCCAGCGCACGTCGAGGATCACGGGGGTGGGAAGGCTCGCCACGTCGCTGATCAACTCGCGCGCCGTGACGAGGAGGGGACTGACCTGGGTGTCGGATGCGGGTGCGGTGGCTCTGGTCACGGGTCCATGGTAGTCGCGATGACGACGAGGCGGATCCCCTCATCGGGGACTGATCCGTCACTCCGCGGGCGCGTGGGCGGGCGAGGAGCTGTGGGCGGTGCGGGACGTGGGCGGTCACCCGGGCACGAGTTGGCGGACAAGATTCGCGTCGGGGCCGTTCCCGATCGCATCTCCTGTCCGCCAACTCG
>NZ_JAALEC010000706.1:0-6929 GCF_014145205.1 Dietzia sp. DQ11-44 | reverse complement strand
TCCCGCCGGCTCGTTCCCGCCAGCTCAGGCGACGGGCGTCAGCTCAGCGTGAGCGACTCGCCGTCCTCCGCCAGCGAGACCCGCACGGTGTCGCCGTCGCGGATGTCGCCGCCGAGCAGGGCCCGGGCCAGCTTGTCGCCGATCGCCTGCTGCACCAGCCGGCGCAGCGGGCGGGCGCCGTAGGCCGGGTCGTACCCGCGCCGCGCCAGCCACCCCTTGGCCGCGTCGTCGACCTCGAGGGTCAGTCGCCGACCCTTGAGTCGCCGCGCGAGCTCGTCGATCTGGATGTCGACGATCGACTCGAGCTGCTCCTCGCTGAGCGAGTCGAACATCACCACGTCGTCGAGCCGGTTGATGAACTCCGGCTTGAAGGCGCGCTTGACCGCGTCCATCGTCTGCTCCCGCGATCCACCCGCCCCCAGGTTGGAGGTGAGCACGAGGATCGTGTTGCGGAAGTCGACCGTGCGCCCCTGGCCGTCGGTGAGACGGCCGTCGTCGAGCACCTGCAGGAGGATGTCGAAGACATCCGGGTGCGCCTTCTCGACCTCGTCGAGCAGGACGATCGTGTACGGACGCCGCCGCACGGCCTCGGTGAGCTGCCCGCCGGCCTCGTAGCCGACGTACCCCGGAGGGGCACCCACCAGCCGCGAGACGCTGTGCTTCTCCGAGTACTCGCTCATGTCGATCCGGACCATGGCCCGCTCGTCGTCGAACAGGAACTCGGCGAGCGCCTTGGCCAGCTCCGTCTTGCCGACACCCGTGGGGCCGAGGAAGAGGAAGGAGCCGGTGGGCCGGTCGGGGTCGGCGACCCCGGCGCGCGACCGGCGGACCGCATCGGACACGGCCCGGACCGCCTCGCTCTGGCCGACGACCCGACGGGCGATCTCGTCCTCCATGCGCAGGAGCTTCTCGGTCTCGCCCTGGAGCATCTTGCCCACGGGGATCCCGGTCCAGGCGGAGACGACCTCGGCGACGTCCTCCGGGCCGACCTCCTCCTTGAGCATCGCGTTGGAGGCGGCGTCGTTCTCCTCCGCCTGGGCGAGCTGCTTCTCCAGCTCGGGCAGCCGTCCGTAGCGGATCTCGGCGACCCGTGCGTAGTCGCCGTCCCGCTCGGCCTTCTCGGACTCGGTGCGCAGCGCGTCGAGCTCCTCCTTGACCTTCTGCACACCCTGGATGGCGGTCTTCTCGTTCTGCCACCGGGCGGTCAGCTCGGCGAGCTTCTCCTTGGAGTCGGCGAGCTCGGACTGGAGCGCGACGAGCCGGTCCTTGGACGCCGCATCGGTCTCCTTCTGCAGTGCCACCTCCTCGATCTCGAGTCGGCGCACGATCCGCTCGGCGGCGTCGATCTCCTCCGGTCGGGAGTCGATCTCCATCTTGAGCCGGCTCGCGGCCTCGTCGACCAGGTCGATCGCCTTGTCGGGGAGGAACCGCTGGGTGATGTAGCGATCCGACAGCGCGGCCGCGGAGACGAGCGCAGAGTCGGTGATGCGCACGCCGTGGTGCACCTCGTAGCGCTCCTTGAGTCCGCGCAAAATGCCGACCGTGTCCTCGACGCTCGGCTCCCCCACGTACACCTGCTGGAAGCGGCGTTCGAGGGCGGCGTCCTTCTCGATGTACTTGCGGTACTCGTCGAGCGTGGTGGCACCGACCAGGCGTAGCTCACCGCGGGCGAGCATCGGCTTGATCATGTTCCCGGCGTCCATGGACCCCTCGCCGGTCGCGCCGGCGCCGACGATGGTGTGGACCTCGTCGATGAAGGTGATGATCTGCCCCTCGGAGGCCGTGATCTCGTCGAGCACGGCCTTGAGCCGCTCCTCGAACTCACCGCGGTACTTGGCGCCCGCGACCATCGAACCCAGGTCCAGCGAGAGCAGGGTCTTGCCCCTGAGCGACTCGGGGACGTCGCCGTCCACGATTCGCCGGGCCAGCCCCTCGACGATGGCGGTCTTGCCCACGCCGGGCTCGCCGATGAGCACCGGGTTGTTCTTGGTGCGGCGGCTCAGGACCTGGACCACCCGCCGGATCTCCGAGTCGCGCCCGATGACCGGGTCGATCTTGCCCTCACGTGCCCGGGCCGTGAGATCCGTCGAGTACTTCTCGAGCGCCTGGTACTGGTCCTCGGGGTTCTCGGTGGTCACGCGCGTGTTGCCGCGGACCGCGGCGAACGCCTGCTTCAGCGCGTCCTCGGTGGCGCCGAGTTCATTGAGGAGCTTGGCCGCATCGCCCCCGGTGTGGCCGGCGGCAATGCCGACCAGGACGTGCTCGGTGGAGACGTAGTCGTCGCCCATCTCGGACGCGAGGGTCTGGGAAGAACTGATGACGGCGAGGGCGTCGCGGTTGAAGTTGGGGGCGGCCAGCCCCGAGCCCGACGCGCTGGGGTAACTCGCGGTGAGGGCCTTGGCCTGCGTGAGCGCCAGTTGCGGGTCCACCCCACATGCCTGGAGCAGGGGCGTGGCGATCCCGTCCTGCTGTTCGAGCAGCGCCACGAGGAGGTGGCCCGGACGGACATCCGGGTTCCCTGCCGCCGAGGCGGATTGGACGGCGGCCGACAGAGCCGCCTGGGTCTTGGTCGTGGGGTTGAACTGGCTCATCGACCGGTCCTTTCTTCGACGTGTTCTTGAGCGTACTCGGGTCAATACCGGCCCACATCGGGACCGGACAGTCCGTACAACTGCCGAACAGTTGAGTCTATTCCGCTCAAGTCAAAGAATCTGGTGTGAACGCCGCCACCACGTGAGTAGATTCTTAGCGGTACCGCGAGGCCCCTCCCTCGCATCGACCCAGGACAGGCCCCCGTTGACCCCCTCACCCCACCCCGCGCCGTGAACAGACAGCGATCCGTTCATCCCGCCGTCAGCTTCTCCGCCTACCTGCTGGCGATCGTCGTACCGCTCGTCCTGGCGCTGGCGGTCGTCGGATCCTCGCCGGCCCTCCTGGCGATGGTCCCCGAAGAGCACCGCGGCACCGTCGCCTCCTTCGGCGAGGGCGCCGCTCGCGTGTCAGGCGGGGACGGCGGCCTGTTCAGGCCCGCCCACGCCGATGCCGCCAACTCCACGGTCCCGGGGACTGCCGTCCCGCTCCGGGGCGAGTGGTCACCGCGCCGCGCCGCCGACATCCAGCCCCCTGCCGGGCTGATCGCGGGGGTCGACTACGCCGTCGAGGCCACCGAGGACGGGTATATCGCCCACTGGCCGTGCGAGCACGAGATCCCCGTGCGCTCCTACGACGCACCGCCGGGCAGCGAGCCCGACCTCGCGTGGGCGGTCGAGACGCTCGCCTTCGCCAGCGGCCTCCCTCTCAGGTACGCGGGGCCCGGTGCCGAGGGAGAGCGCGAAGGCGACGGCGCCATCTCCGTGACTTACGGAGACCACCCCATGTTCCACACCGACCCCGAGATCGCGGGACTGGGCGGCGTCACGGTGTGGCCGCGAGGGTTGGTTCTCCAGGGCTCGGTGACCCTGCGGCCGGATCAGATCAGCCCCGTCCCCGGGGACGCCTGGACCCGCAGCCTGACGCTTCACGAACTCATGCACGCCGTGGGCGTCGACCACGCCGTGGCGCACGGGCCCGAGGTCATGGCGGAACGGCCGGGCCCGCACCCTCCGACGATCCTGGGCTACGGCGACCAGTTCGCGCTACGACTCGTCGGCTGCCTGTGACGCGCGAACTACTGGCGACGCGCGGGCTGCCGTGGCAACCCCTCAGAGGGTCGTGACGACCTCGTCGTAGTCGAGTCGCGGCAGCCGGTCGAACCAGGCGTTCTCCGCCGGCGTGCCGATGTTGATCGCCACGAGGACGCGGTGTCGCCCGTCGGGGAAGAACTCCGCGGCGATCCCCTCGGCGTCGAACCCGGTCATCGGGCCGGCGGCGAGACCCGCTGCGCGGATGCCCAGGATGGTGTAGCCGACCTGCAGGCTCGCGTTGAGCTCGGCCACACCGGCCCGCGCGGCCTCGTCCGCGAACAGGTCGCGGGCGCCGGGGAAGTGGGGGAAGAGCCGGGGTAGTTCGTCGTGGAAGTCCACATCGGCGGCGAGCAGCGCGACGGCCGGCGCGGCGGCGGTCTTGGCCCGGTTGCCCTCGGCCAGGTGCGGCAACAGTCGGGCCTTGGCCTCCTCGGACCGCACCACGACGATCCTCAGCGGCTGGTTGTTCATCGACGTCGGGGCCCACTTGACCAGGTCATAGATCGCGCGGAGCTGCTCGTCGGTGACGGGCTCGTCGGTGAACGCGTTGGCGGAACGGGCCTCCCGGAAGAGCAGGTCCTGCGCAGCGGAGTCCAGGGTCAGGGCGGTCGGAACCTCAAAAGATGTTGTCATATCTACTAGAACTCCCGATGCGCTCCGCCGAATCCCGGTCGAATGGTGATGTCCGTCACCCCGCGCGCCTACGCTCACCTCATCGACCGCTCACCTCGTCGTCGTCATCCCCCCGGAGGTCCCCATGCCCACCCGCACCCGATCCGCGACGCTGGCCGTCCCGGTCGCCACCGCCGCCCTCGTGCTGGCGACCCTGACCGGCTGCAACGCGATGGACCCCAACCAGGGCGGTGACACCACCTGCGGCGACTACATGGAGATGCCGCCCGAGGACCAGCGCGAGGTGATCACCACCTTCCTCGACGAGAAGGGGCAGTCCGATCCCGCCGGCATGGAGGTGACGCTGAACCAGGAGTCGGCCAAGCTCTACTGCGGAACCGTGGGCCAGGCGAGCGACCCGATCCGCAACATCGATACGGGGTAGCACCGATACCGGGTAGCACCCCACCACACCCAATGGCCCGCCCGCTACGAACTATTGGTGACAATGGTCGGTGTGGAACGGGAGGCGATCTGATGAGGAACGGCGTCGTCGTCGACATCGGCGGCAGCGGGACGCGGATCGGTGCCGTGGTCGACGGCCGCGTGGTGGGAGTCCACGGGGCCGAGGTGGCCACCGCCGAGGATCTGGCCGCGGTGATCCGGGCCGTCGATCCCCTCCCCAGCGGCGTCGGCGTGTCTGTCAGCGGGCACGTCGACGCCGACCGTGGGGTCATCGAGGCCTCCCGCGCCGCCGCCTGGGCCGAGGGGCCGATGCGCTCCCAGTTGGTCGCCCTCCTGGACGCCCCGGTGTCCGTGATCGGTCACGGCGATGCCCACGCCCTGGCCCTGACCCAGCTGCCGGACGTCGAGTTCGGCGGCATCGCCATCTCCCTGGGCACCACCCTGTCCTTCGGGGCGCTCAACCGCCACGGTGCGCTCATCCACCCGTGCGGGCCCACCGGGTGGGACCTCGGGCACTGGCGGCTGGTCGTGGACGGCGGCACCACCGAGGCGTGGTGGGGTCTGGGCGGGCACGGGCTCTACGACCTCGAGCGGGAACACGGCGACGGTGCCGCCGAGATCTACGCCCACCGGGTGGGCTCCTTCGTGGTGGACGCCGTCCAGTTGTTCCGGCCGCGCACGGTCCTGCTCACCGGCGGGATCGTGGTGGGCCTGGGCGAGGCGCTGCACGGGCCGGTCGCCGAGCAGTTGCACACGCTGCCGCACACCATCCCGACGCCGCGGGTCGTGTTCTCCCCGTCCCGGGACACGGCACTCTTCGGGGCCGCGGTGGCCGCGGGGTTGGCGATGCCGGCGGTGCGGTGATCACCCGCGCCGCTACTCGATCAGCCCCCGCAGGTCGTCGGCCGTGAGTGCCGCGGAGAAGTGCTCCCCCCTATCCAGCACGGACGCGAAGAGCTCGGCCTTGCGCCGCTGCAACTCCACCACCCGCTCCTCGATGGTGTCTCGGGCGACCATCCGGTAGACCAGCACCGGGCGGGTCTGACCGATCCGGTGCGCACGGTCCACGGCCTGCGCCTCGGTGGCCGGGTTCCACCACGGGTCCAGGAGGAAGACGTAGTCGGCGCCCACCAGGTTGAGGCCCACTCCCCCGGCCTTGAGGCTCAGGCAGAACACCTGCGCGCCACCCTCCGTGAACCTGCCGACGGCTCCCGCTCGGTCGGTGGTCCTGCCGTCGAGGTGAGCGACCGTGATCCCCTCGGCGTGCAGCCTGTCGACCACCGTGTCGAGGTAGCTGGTGAACTGGCTGAACACCAGCGCCCGGTGCCCCTCGGCCACGACCTCCCGCAGCGACGCGATGAGCTCATCGGTCTTGGCGGAGGGGATGGATGCGTGATCGGGGTCCACCAGCGAGGGGTCCAGGCACAGCCGGCGCAGCACGGTGAGGCCGGCGAGGATGCTGATTCGGTTGGAGTCGAAGTCGTCTAGCAGCGCGAGCAGCGATGCCCGCTGACGGGCGAGCTCGCGCTCGTAGACCCGGCGGTGCGCGACCGAGAGTTCTACCTCCATCACCGCATCGGTGCGTGGCGGCAGCTCGCCGGCCACCAACTCCTTGCGGCGCCGCAGCAGGAACGGCCGCAGTCGGCGGCGCAGGCGACGCAGTGCCTCGGCGTCGCCGTCCTTCTCGATCGGGGTCCGGAACAGCGCGCGGAACTCCTTGGCGTCGGGCAGCACCCCCCGACAGGACAGGGCCGCGATCGCCCACAGTTCGGTGAGGTTGTTCTCCATGGGCGTGCCGGTGACCGCGAGCAGGAAGTCGGCCCGCAGCCCGGCGAGAGCGGCGAACAGCTTGGACGAGGGGTTCTTGGCCTGCTGGGCCTCGTCCAGGATCACCCCGGCCCACTCGATCCCCGCGTACGCCTCGGCGTTCAGTCGCAGGACGGTCGCGGAGGTGACCACGATGTCGTGGACGGCCGCGTCCTCGGCCACGGTCGTGGGCGACTTGCTCTCCGTGGCCGAGCGTCGGGCCACGCGCAGCGAGGGCACGAACCTCCGGGCCTCGGCCTCCCAGTTGGGCACGACCGACGAGGGCGCCACCACGAGGAACGGCCCCGGCGAGTCGGCGACCGTCTCGGCGCCGGTGGCGGGGCCCTCCGCGCGAGTCTCGTG
>NZ_JAALEC010000705.1:0-4072 GCF_014145205.1 Dietzia sp. DQ11-44 | reverse complement strand
TGGGCCGCCGGGACCTCCAGGCGCACCCGGATGCGGTCGGAGATGTCGAACCCGGCGCCGCGGCGGGCCTCCTGGATCTCACGGATCCGGTCCTTGGCCCAGCCCTCCGCCTCCAGCTCCTCGGTGACGGTCAGGTCCAGCACCACCAGCCCGGCCCCGCCCGGGAGCGCGGCCGTCGATTCCGGGTCCGCGGCCACGAGGCGGTGTTCGTACTCGCCCTCCTGCAGTTCGACCCCACCGGCGATGACCACCCCGTCGGCCTCGGACCAGTCCCCCGTCTTGGCGGCCTTGATGCACGCCTGAACCTGCTTGCCCAACCGCGGCCCCGCCGCGCGGGCGTTGACGGCCAGCTCCATCCGCCCGTGGGCGGCCACGTCGCTCGTCAGGTGGACGTGGCGCACGTTGACCTCGTCGGCGATGATCCCGGTGAACGGCTCGAGCCTCTCGGCGTCGGGCATCGCCACGGTGAGGGAGTTCAGGGGCAGGCGCACGCGCAGCTGCTTGGCCTTGCGCACGGAGGAGACGGTCGAACACACCGACCGCACGGCCTCCATGGCCTCGACCAACCCGGCGTCGCGCGGGAGCTCGTCGGCGGCCGGCCAGTCCGCGAGGTGGACCGACTCCCGCCCGGTCAGGCCGGTCCACACGACCTCCGACATGAGCGGGAGGAGCGGGGCGGCGAGCCGCATCGTCGTCTCCAGCACCGTGTAGAGGGTGTCGAAGGCGTCGCGGGAGTCCTGACCGGAGGCCTCCCCCGCCCAGAACCGGGAGCGCGACCTGCGCACGTACCAGTTGGTCAGGGCGTCGGCGAACTGTCGCAGTTCGTCGCAGGCGGCGGCGATGTCCGTGGTCTCCAGGGCCTCGGTCATCGCGTCCCGGGTCGTGGCCAACCGGGACAGGATGTACCGGTCCAGCACGTGCGGGGAGTCCGTGCGCCAGGTGGCGCGCTCGGCGGCGTACAGCTGCAGGAAGCTGTAGGAGTTCCAGAGCGGCAGCATGGCCTGACGCACACCCTCGCGGATGCCCTGTTCGGTCACCACGAGATTGCCACCGCGGAGGATGGGGGAACTCATGAGGAACCATCGCATGGCATCGGAGCCGTCGCGGGCGAAGACCTCGTTGACGTCCGGGTAGTTGCCCTTGGACTTGCTCATCTTGAGCCCGTCGTTGCCCAGCACGATCCCGTGGGCGGCGACGTGCGTGAACGCGGGACGGTCGAACAGCGCCGTGGCCAGCACGTGCAGCGTGTAGAACCAGCCGCGGGTCTGACCGTTGTACTCGACGATGAAGTCGCCCGGGTTGTGGGTCTCGAACCACTCCTTGTTCTCGAAGGGGTAGTGGACCTGCGCGAACGGCATGGACCCGGACTCGAACCAGCAGTCGAACACGTCGGCCACCCGCCGCATGGTGGATCTGCCGGTCGGGTCGTCGGGGTTGGGCCGGGTCAGCTCGTCGATGTACGGACGGTGCAGATCGGTGGGCCGCACCCCGAAGTCGGCCTCGAGCTCGTCGAGGGAGCCGTAGACGTCCACGCGCGGGTAGGCCGGGTCGTCCGACTCCCACACGGGGATCGGCGCGCCCCAGTACCGGTTCCGGTTGATGTTCCAGTCCCGCGCGCCCTCGAGCCACTTGCCGAACTGCCCGTCGCGCACGTGCTCCGGCATCCACGTGATGTGTTCGCGATTGAGCTCGACCATCCGGTCCCGGAACGCGGTGACCTTGACGAACCAGGCCGGCAGGGCCATGTAGATCAACGGCTGCCCGGAGCGCCAGGAGTGCGGGTAGGAGTGCTCGATGGTCTCGTGCCGGATCAGGCGACCCGCGGCACGCAGGTCGCGTGAGATGGGCGCGTTGGCGTCGAAGACCAGCTGGCCCGCGTACGGGGGCACCTCGGCGGTGAACTTGCCGTCGGGGCCGACCGGGATGACCAACTCGATACCGGCCGCGTCGCAGGCGTCCTTGTCCTCCTCACCGAAGGCCGGCGCGAGGTGGACGATGCCGGTGCCCGACTCGGTGGTGACGTAGTCCGCCGACAGCACGACGTGCGCGCCGGGGTGGCCGGCGAAGAAGTCGAACGGCGGGACGTACGTCAGACCCACCAGGTCGGCGCCCTTCGCCGTCGCCACCACCTCGGCGTCCTCGCCGAACTCGGGCGCATACACCCCGCGGCGGGCCTCGGCCACCACGAAGCGGCGGCCGGCGAGCTCACCGGAGTTCACCTGCACCACGCAGTAGTCGATGTCGGGGTGGACGGCGGCGGCCAGGTTGGACGGCAGGGTCCAGGGGGTGGTGGTCCAGACCAGCGCCTCGGCGCCGTGGAGCGGGCTGGACTGCGGCGCCTCGAGCGGCAGGCCGACGGTGACCGCGGGGTCCTGACGCATCTTGTACGCGTCATCCAACCGGGTCTCCTGGTTGGACAGGGGCGTCTGCTCGTACCAGGAGTACGGCAGCACGCGGAAACCCTTGTAGACCAGGCCCTTGTCGTAGAGCCGCTTGAACGCCCACAGGACGGACTCGGTGAAGTCGATGTCCAGCGTCTTGTAGTCGTTCTCGAAGTCCACCCAACGGGCCTGACGGTGGACGTACTCCTCCCACTCGTCGGTGTAGCGCAGGACCGACTTCTCGCAGGCCGAGTTGAACTCGGCCAGACCCATGTCGAGGATCTGCGACTTCTCGGTGATCCCCAGCTGCTTCTCGGCCTCGAGCTCGGCCGGCAGACCGTGACAGTCCCATCCGAAGCGGCGCTCGACCAGGTATCCGCGCATGGTGCGGTAGCGCGGGATCACGTCCTTGACGTACCCGGTGAGCAGATGCCCGTAGTGGGGTAGGCCGTTGGCGAACGGGGGGCCGTCGTAGAAGACGTATTCCTCGGCGTCCGCCCGTCTGCGGACGGACTCCCGGAAGGTGTCGCGCTGGTCCCACCGGGCCAGGACGGTCTCCTCGAGGGCGGGGAACGACGGCGACTGTGCCGTGGTGCCGCCGGTGAGGTCGAGAATCGGGTAGGCGCTACCCGTGGCGGTGGGCTCGGTGCTCATGCGGGCGGACTCCTCGCGGTACGGGGCCCGCACGAGTGGGTACCCGTGGGGCCGACAGGCCTGCGCTCGGGGACGATCCGGACACGACTGGCGCGTCCGTCCGCGGTACCACCCCGTTTGACGACGACGGTGCGACGCCCACTCATGGGTCGGGGGCCGGTCGGGCTCCCCCGTTCGGTTCTACTGAGCCGCCCCCTCCACGGGACCGGCTGTTCTTCCGAGCGCTCCCCGGTGATGGCCGGATCGCAGCGCATCCGGCTCACCGCCGGACATGGGGTGATGTTACCTGTCGGCGTGGGAGTCCGCCGCGTCCGCCACCTCTGACGGGTCCCGTCCGGACCCGTCACGCGCGGATCTCCCGCGGATGAGATCCATGACCAGCAGCAGCAGGCCGAGGGCGCCGACCACGATGCAGGCCCACGCCCACCCGATCTGACCGGTGGCGACGGCGGCGACGAGGAAGACGAATCCGAGGATCGTCAGTCCGAGTGCGGCGACGAGCATGCGTTCCTCCTGCCGTGGTGCGTGTCGTGGGGCGCGCCTGTTCCGGGGCGGTCCCACTCCCCGAATATACGTCGGTCCCCGCACCCTGGGCAGGGGCGGGGACCGGACGCGTCGACGCGGGAGGACTACTCGGCGCGGTGGCCGCCGTCCTTCTTGGCACCCTGGTCGGGCGCACCGGCGTTCTCCGCCGGGGCGGCCGGGGCAGCCGATCCGGACTTCCCGAGCTCGGACAGCTGGTTCTCGAGGTAGCTGGTGAGGCGACTGCGGTAGTCCTTCTCGAAGGTCCGCAGCTGGTCGATCCGGCCCTCGAGCACGCCACGCTGCTGGTTGATGGTGGCCATGATCTCGGTGTGCTTGCGCTCCGCGTCGGCCTGCAGGGCGTCCGCCTTGGCCTGGGCTTCCTTGATCTGCTGCTCGGAGCGTGACTGGGCGTCCTTGACGATCCCGTCGGACTTGGTCTTGGCCTCGCCGAGGATCTTGTCGGCCTCCCTGCGGGCGTCGCCGACCATCTTCTCCGACTGCGTCTTGGCGTC
>NZ_JAALEC010000704.1:0-212 GCF_014145205.1 Dietzia sp. DQ11-44 | reverse complement strand
TCCAGCCGATCGGACTCGCCGCGCGCCTTGGCCATGAGCCCGTCGGACTCCTTCTTGGCCTCCCCGGTCAGCCGGTCCGCCATCTCCTGCGCCATCGCGAGAACGCGGGCCGCACGCAGATGCGTGTCGGAGTTGGCGGCACCGCTGTCCTCGCTCTTCGCGAGCGACGGGGTGGCCGCGGCCGGGGCCGGCGTCGGCGCTGGGGGCGCGGC
>NZ_JAALEC010000703.1:0-2200 GCF_014145205.1 Dietzia sp. DQ11-44 | reverse complement strand
CGGCGGGCGCGCCGAGGTGTGGACCCGGCTGGACTCCGGCCCGGGTTCGGACGCCGTCACCGTCGGCCTCCGCGGAACACCCGACGACGCCGAGGTGACCATCACCGACGCCACGATCGGCTCCACGGCCGAGCCCGAGGTCTCCTCGCGGCACCGGGCCAGGGTCGCCCGGGACGGCGGGTCGCTGCGACTGACCGTCGACGGCACCCAACAGCGCTGGACCGTCGTCCGCTCCGCTGACCCCAAGGCGGCGGACACCTTCTGGGTGGCCGGCGACGGTGGCACCTGGGACCTGCGGCTGCTCCCGTTGATCGACTCCCGGATCCACGACGCCGGGTTGTCGGACGGTCAGATCCTCAGTCCCATGCCCGGATCGGTCATCGCGTGCTTCGTCGCCGACGGCGACGAGGTGACCGCGGGCCAGAACGTCCTGGCCGTCGAGGCCATGAAGATGGAACACGCCCTGTCGGCACCGATCGACGGGGTGGTCCGGCTGAACGTCTCCACCGGCGAGCAGGTGCCCGCCGACCATCTGCTCGCGACCGTCGAGCCCCACCCCTCCACCGAAGAATCCGAAGGAGAAGGTAATGCCTGAGTTGGAAGAGCACTACGCCGACCTGAAGTCGACGGTCGCCGAGTTCGCCGACAAGGTGGTCGCCCCCGCCTCGGCCGAGCACGACCGCAACCACACCTTCCCCTACGAGGTCGTCGCCAAGATGGGCGAGATGGGCCTGTTCGGCCTGCCCTTCCCGGAGGAGTTCGGCGGCATGGGCGGCGACTACTTCGCCCTCTCCCTGGCACTCGAGGAGCTGGGTCGTGTCGACCAGTCGACCGCCATGACGCTCGAGGCGGGCGTGGGCCTCGGCGCGATGCCGATCTACCACTTCGGCACCGACGAGCAGAAGAACACCTGGCTGCCGGATCTCGCCGCGGGCAGGAAGCTCGCGGGCTTCGGCCTCACCGAGCCCGGTGCGGGGTCGGATGCCGGCGCCACCAAGACCACCGCGAAGCGGGACGGCGACGAGTGGGTGGTCAACGGCAACAAGCAGTTCATCACCAACTCGGGGACCGACATCACCTCGTTGGTCAACGTCACCGCGGTGACCGGCGTGCGGGACAACGGCAAGAAGGCCATCTCGACCATCATCGTCCCGTCGGGCACGCCCGGCTTCACGGTCGAGCCGGCGTACGACAAGGTCGGCTGGAACTCCTCCGACACCCACCCGCTGACGTTCTCCGACGTGCGGGTCCCGGCGGAGAACATCCTCGGCGAGGAGGGGCGCGGGTACGCGAACTTCCTGTCGATCCTCGACGAGGGGCGCATCGCGATCGCCGCGGTGGCCACCGGCGCCGCCCAGGGGTGCGTCGACGAGTCGGTGAAATACGCGCGTGAACGCGAGTCCATGGGCCAGAAGATCGGGTCGTTCCAGGCGATCTCCTTCAAGATCGCCCGCATGGAGGCCCGCGCCCACACCGCGCGCTGCGCCTACTACGAGGCCGCCCGCCTCATGCTGGCCGGCAAGCCGTTCAAGAAGGAGGCCGCCATCGCCAAGATGGTCTCCTCCGAGGCGGCCATGGACAACGCCCGGGACGCCACCCAGATCCACGGCGGCTACGGGTTCATGAACGAGTACCCGGTGGCCCGGCACTACCGGGACTCCAAGATCCTCGAGATCGGCGAGGGCACCACCGAGGTGCAGCTCATGCTGATCGCGCGCGGTCTCGGGTTATGAGTGACCAGGCTGTGACGATGGACGGACAACGCAAGGAGATCGTCCAGCGCGGACTGTGGTTCGAGGAGTACGAGGTCGGCACCGCCTACCTCCACCGCCCCGGGCGCACGATGACCGAGACGGACAACGTCCTGTTCACCACGCTCACCATGAACACCCAGGCCCTGCACCTCGACGCGGCGTGGTCGGCCGAGCAGCCGGGCTTCGGCGGCGAGCGGCTCATGAACTCCATGCACACGCTGTCGACGCTGGTCGGGCTGTCGGTCGCGCAGCTCACCCAGGGCACGATCGTGGCCAACCTCGGGTTCTCCGAGGTCACCTTCCCCAAGCCCGTGTTGCACGGTGACACCCTCTACGCCGAGACGGTGTGCACGGACAAGCGGGAGTCGAAGTCGCGCCCGGGCGAGGGCATCGTGACTCTCGAGCACATCGGTCGCAACCAGCACGGTGACGTGGTGGCCAGGGCC
>NZ_JAALEC010000702.1:0-219 GCF_014145205.1 Dietzia sp. DQ11-44 | reverse complement strand
TAAGACGCTGGTCCGTAAGCGTCCGGCCGACCAGGCGGGGGAGGGGTCAGCATGACCCCGGCGTGGATCCCGCCCGGCCCGGCACTGCTGTTCTGCCCGGCCGACCGCCCCGAGCGGTACGGCAAGGCGGCCGAGCGCGCGGACGTGGTGATCGTCGACCTGGAGGACGCGGTCGCACCGGACGCCCGACCGGCCGCCCGGGAGGCGCTCGTGGCCTCC
>NZ_JAALEC010000701.1:0-2233 GCF_014145205.1 Dietzia sp. DQ11-44 | reverse complement strand
GGCTGGCGGCCGCGCGCTCGGAGGCCTCCGCACGGGTGGCCTCGCTCCGTACCGAGCTGGCGGGCGCGGAAGCCGAGGTCACCAGACTGGGGGACGCCGCCCACCGCGACGAGATCGTCCGGGCCCAACTCGAGGTCAAGGTCTCCGAACTCGAGTCCGCGGTGCTGGAACGGCACGGCATCGAACCGGAGGCCCTGGTGGCGGAGTACGGACCGGAGGTGCCGCTTCCGCCGTCCGCGCTGGAGATCGAGGAGTACGAGGCGGCCCGCGAGCGCGGGGAGGACGTCACCCCGCCCCCGCCGATGCCGTATCTGCGTGCCGAGCAGGAGCGTCGACTCAAGCTGGCCCAGAAGGATCTCGCGACCCTCGGCAAGGTCAATCCGCTGGCGTTGGAGGAGTTCGCCGCCCTCGAGGAGAGGTACGCGTTCCTGTCCACCCAGCTCGACGACGTCAAGAAGGCCCGAGCCGACCTCGAGGGGGTGATCGATGACGTGGACGAGAGGATCGAGCAGATCTTCACCGAGGCATGGGTGGACGTCGAACGCGAGTTCCGCGACGTGTTCGCCGTGCTGTTCCCCGGCGGCGAGGGCCGGCTGATCCTCACCGACCCCACGGACATGCTGGCCACGGGGATCGAGGTGGAGGCCCGGCCGCCGGGCAAGAAGGTCAAGCGACTGTCGCTGCTGTCCGGTGGCGAGAAGTCGTTGACGGCCGTGGCGATGCTGGTGGCGATCTTCAAGGCCCGCCCCAGCCCGTTCTACGTGATGGACGAGGTCGAGGCCGCACTCGACGACACCAACCTGCGCCGCCTCATCGGGTTGTTCGAACAGCTGCGGGAGACCAGCCAGCTCATCGTGATCACCCACCAGAAGCCCACGATGGACGTCGCCGACGTCCTCTACGGGGTGTCCATGCAGGGCGACGGCATCTCCAAGGTGATCTCCCAGCGCATGCGCTGACCTCCCCCGTGCGCGCGGGGCAGGTCACGAGCGCCTGAAGACCGCGCGGAGGCGCTCCCGGTTGACCATGCCGATCGCACGCAGCGGAATCCCCGCCGGGCACACCCTCGAGCACTCGCCGTAGAGGGAGCAGGAGCCGAACTCCTGATCCGCGGCGTCGACCATCTCGCGTGCCCGGGACCCGCGTTCGCGGCTCGCCACCGGCATCAGGGCCAGATGCCCCAGCTTCGCACCCAGGAAGAGATTGGCCGATCCGTTGGGGCAGGCCGCCACGCACGCACCGCAGCCGATGCAGGCCGCCAGATCCAGTGCGGTCTCCGCGTCGTCGTGCCCCTGTGCCGTGAGGTCGGCGTCGGGGGCCGTCCCCGCGGGAAGCGACACGTGGGCGCCGGCCTCGGCTATCCCGTCCAGCGCGGAGCGGTCCACCACCAGGTCCCGGATCACGGGGAACACCGCCGCGCGCATCGGTTCGATGCGCAGGGTGTCACCGTCGGAGTAGGCGTCCAGGCGCTGGTGGCACGAGGGGGTGTTCTCGGCCGGGCCGTGCGCGCGCCCGTCGACGGTCACCCCGCACGCTCCGCAGATCCCCTCCCGGCAGTCGGAATCGAAGGCCACCGGGTCCACCCCGTCGTCGACCAGTCGGTCGTTGAGCGAGTCGAGCAGCTCGAGCAGGCTCATCTCCGGTTCGGCGTCCGGAACGTGGTACTCCACGTAGTCGCCGGACTCCTCGGGACCGGCCTGCCTCCACACGCGCAGGGTGAGTCTCACGGGGTGGTGCTCGCAGTCGTTCGTCGGGTGGATCTCATCGGTAGTCCCTCGTGGTGAGCTCGACCGCGGAGAAGTCGAGCGGTTCGGCATGGCGGGTGAAGGTGCGCGGGCCGCCCCGGTCGTCGCCGGCCGATCCCCAGGCCGAGGCGAAGCGCCAGAGGTCGTCTCGGCGCAGCGCCTCGCCGCCCGGGGACCGGTGTTCGTCGCGGAAGTGGGCGCCACAGGATTCGTCGCGGTCCAGGGCGTCGACGCACATCAGTTCGGCCAGCTCCAGGTAGTCGGCCGTCCGGCCGGCCAGTTCGAGCACCTGGTTGAGGTGCTCACCGGTCCCGGTCACGCGGAGGTCGGACCAGAACCGGGCCCGGAGGTCGCGGATGCGCCCGATCGCGGCGGTCAGCCCCTCGGCCGTGCGGGTGACCCCGCAGCCGGCGTAGAGGATCTCGCCCAGCGCGCGGTGGAAATGGGCGGGCCCGGTGGATCCGCCCACCGCGAGGAGCGCCTCGACG
>NZ_JAALEC010000071.1:0-6257 GCF_014145205.1 Dietzia sp. DQ11-44 | reverse complement strand
GGCGGCCCGGGCGGGCACCGATCAGGCCGCGCTTCGCCACGTCACCATCAAGAGCCCGGCCGCCCTGGGCATCCGGCAGACCCTCGACACGCCCCTCGAGGTCTTCCGCGGGTCCGCGCGGGAGGCGGCGCTGGAGTTCCCCCGCACCTCCAACGCCTCCGTGGCGCTCGCACTCGCGACGCTCGGCCTGGACCGCGTGGAGGCGATCGTGGTGGCCGACCCCGGGGTGCAGCGCACCCGACACGTGGTGGAGTGGGAGTCCCCGGTGGGCCGCTACGACATGCGTTTCGAGAACGCGGTGGACCCGGACTCCGGTGGCCGCACCTCGGCGATCACGGCGTGGTCGGTGGCCGGGGTCCTCACCTCGATCAGGGCCGGGGCCGGGCCCGGCGTGGTGGTCGTGGCTGCGGCCCGACCGGTGGAGGGTGCGCGGGTGACGCCATAGCGTGGAAGGACCAGCCGCCACGAAAGGTGTCCCATGACCCACGCACGGCCCTCCGACCCCGATCCGAGTCAGAGCCCCGATCTCGACAGCGGCGGTTCACCCGACGGACCGCAGACCCCGGACTCCGATTCCACGTCGATGCAGTCGGACAGCGCCACGGAGAAGCAGAGCCCGACGCAACAGCAGAGCCCCACCCCGTCCCCGTCCAAGAAGGGGGCATACATCCCGATCGTCGTCATCGTCGTCCTCGTCCTCCTCCTGGTCATCGGGCTCGTGGGCTACGCAGTGACGGTCTGACCCGTGTCCGCCGCGTTCGACACCGTGATCATCGGAGGGGGCAACGCCGGGATCTCCCTGGCGGCCCGCCTGCGCCGGGACGGTCGGCAGAACATCGCTCTGGTCGACCCGAGTCCCGTGCACCGGTACCGGCCGATGCTCAACTACGCCGCCACCGGCCTGGCACCGATGAGGCGGTACGAACGCGCGATGACGGACGTCGTCCCCGCCGGCGTCCACCTGCTCCCCCACCTGGCTGGACGGGTCGACACGGACGCCCACACCGTCACCCTCGGTCCGCGCGAGGAGGGTCCCACGATCACCTACGAGGACCTGGTCGTGTGCCCCGGTCTAACCGCGCGGTGGGACGCGATCCCCGGGCTGGACAAGGCCTACGTCGCCGGATGGGCGGCCTCGGCCCACGTGCCCGAGTACGCGGGTCGCGCGTGCGCCGCGCTGGTCCGCCTGCGCGAGGGGACCGTGGTGTTCTCGGTGCCACCCGAACCCGCCTCCTGCGGCGGGACCGTGCTCAAGGCCATGTTCCTGGCGTGCGACCGCTGGCGGCGCGAGAAGGTGCTCGATCGTATCGACGTGCACCTGGTGACCCCGTTCCGCGGACTCCTCGGACTCGAACCGTGCGACTCGCGGGTGCAGCCGTACCTCCGGGAGTACGGCATCACCGTCCACGAGGGATCCGAGGTCGCCGCCGTGGATCACCACGCCCGCACCGTCACACTCGACGGCCCGGTCCCCACCACGATCGAGGACGTCGACCTGGCCTACGTCACCCCTCTGAGCCGCGCGCCGAAGTTCATCGCCGACGCCGGGTTGTCCGACGGCGGTGTCGCCGGGCTGGTCGAGGTGGACCCCCGGACCCTGCGCCACGCGCGCCTCGACTCGGTCTGGGGCCTGGGCGACGCCGCGACCGTCGACACCCGTCCGTCCGGAGGGGCGCTGAGACCGCAGGTGGCGGTGGTCGCCGACAACCTGCGCGCGGCCCGGGACGGCGGACCCGGGACGCGGTACGACGGCTACACGATCATCCCGATCGCCGTGAGCCGCGACCGGCTGATGCTGGTCGAGCACGACCGGGACGGTCGGCCCGCACCGTCGGTGCGCGGGATCGACCTGACCGTGCCCAGACGCTCGACCTACGCGTTCGACCGGTACCTGCAGCCGGTGGTCTACTTCCGGAAGCTGCTCCGCGGGCGGGTCTGAGAGCAGGTCAGTCCCGCGACACGGTCCCGGCCCCGGTCCCGGCCCCGGACCCGGCCCCGGACCCCGCCCCGGCACACAGTGCGGCCTCGATCATGTCGTAGAGGTGCGCCACGACGTCCTCGAACCGCGCGTTGACCACGGTGTTCCGGGCGTCCCGGCGGTCCTCGTAGACCGCCAGCGCCCCGGTGAACATCTGGGTGGCCAGGTCGATGCGTTCGAACGCCACCCGCCGCGGCAGGTGGGAGAGCACGTCGATCAGCCGCACCACCACGTCGTCGGTCGCCGTCCGCAGATCCGCCTCGGGGATGCCCGGCGCCATGACCGGCCCGACCCGCTGCAGGAACCGTGCGTAGTGCGTGGCCTCGGGGTGGGCGCGCAGGAGCTCGACGATCGGTTCGAACAGCACCCCGACGAGGGTGTGCAGGTCGTAGCCCAGACCCTGCTCGTCGGCCGCGGCCAGCCGCGCCTTCCGGGCGGAGTCCAGGGAGATGATCCGGCGTCGCAACACCTGCAGGATCAACCCGTCGCGGCTGCCGAAGTGGTACTGGACGGCCGAGTTGTTGCGTTGACCGGCCGCCGTCGCGACGTCGCGCATCGAGACGTCGTCCAGCCCCCGCTCGCTGATCATCTTCTCGGCGACCTCGATCATCGCCGTCTTGGCGTCCTTGGCGTCGCGGGAATCGCCGGCCTCCTCGGGCATCTCGGCCACGTCGGCTGCGCTCCCCTCGGCTGAGGTCTCATCAGATCTTCGCTGCACCGGGACTCCACTTCCGACCTGCCGCCTCGCCCAGCTGATTGAAACTGAGCACCGTCAGGAATAGTACGACCGCCGGGACGCCGACGAGATACGGGTATCGCTGGAAATCGGCCTGACCGGCACTGATCATGTTGCCCCATGTCGGTTCCGGCCGGGGAATGCTCAGCCCCAGGTAGCTCAGCGAGGCCTCGGCCACGATCAGCACGGCGACGAGCATGAAGCTGTACGAGAAGACCGGTTGGACGATGTTCGGGGTGACCTCCCGCAGCATGATCCGCAGTTCACCCGCCCCGAGCGACCTCGCCGCGGTGACGAACTCCCGGCCAGCGAAGCTCATCGCGTTGGCCCGGACGAGCCGGGCGTAGGCCGGGACAACCATGATCCCGAGGGCGAGGGTGATGTTGGGCAGTGTCGGGTCGAGCACGGTGACGATCGCGATGAGCAGGATGAGCGACGGGAACGCCAGCAGGGTGTCGGTGATGATGGAGACGATGCGATCGGTCCACCCACCCCGGTAGCCGGCCACCAGCCCGAGCGCGCCACCGACGAGGGCCCCGACCAGGACTCCGCCGATACCCACGACGAGGGAGACCCGGGCGCCGTAGAGCAGGCCTCCCAGGATGTCCAGGCCCTGTCCGTCCGTCCCGAGGGGATGGTCGGACAGCAGGTCGGGGGCGAGGGTCGACGGCGTCATCAGCGCGAGGGACGGGTCGCGCGCCTCGGCCAGCGGCAGGAAGTCCACGAACAGTGCGCCCAGGACGATGAGGACGGTCCAGGCCAGGGCGAGCGCGGTGCCGAGTCCGGACAACCGGGGCATCCTCGGACGGCGGCGTGCCGGGGTGGCGGCGGCCACGGTGGGATCGGCGACGACGCCGGGGCCCGCGACGGGCCCGGAGGCAGCGCGGGTGGAGGCAGCCCGGGTGGGATCGGGGCGGCTGGAATCGGGGCGGGTCGGGTCGGTGTCAGCCACGGCGGATCCTCGGGTCGATGAGTGCGTACGTGACGTCGACGGTCATGTTGACCAGGACGTAGAACACGGCGATCACGATCACCCCGCCGAGTACGACCGGCAGATTGTCGTTCTGGACGGCGTCGACGATCATGCTGCCCATGCCGGGGAGGTTGAACAGCCGCTCGACCACCACCGTCCCGCCGATGAGTCGGCCCAGACTGATCCCGGCCAGGGTGATGATGGAGACCGTGGACGGCCGCAGCGCCTCCGCGACCAGGACGTGCCGGGTGGGCATGCCCTTGGCGCGGGCCGAGAGGACGAAGTCCTGCTGGAGGGTGGAGATCATGTCGGTCCGCAGGACGCGGGTGAAGATCGCGACCTCCATCAGGGCGAGGGTGATGGCCGGCAGGGCGATGCTCCGCAGGTTCTCCCCCAGTCCGTCGGCCAGCGGCACGTAGCCCTGCCGCGGGAACTCGGGGAGGAACAGGGCCAGCAGGGCCAGTACCGCGCCCACCGCGACGCCGCCGATCAGGGCCCGGCCCCACATCACCCCGGGTGACCCGGGGCCGCCGCGCCTGCCGAGCGGGGACAGCGCCACCGCGAGGCCGATCACCACCGCCGCGCCGAGGATCAACTGCTGCGCCAACGAGTGGTTGAAGACCAACAGGTAGATCAGCAGCAGGCCGGCCACGAAGCTGGGGACCGAGATGAACGCGAACGCCACGATCGAGGCCACCTGGTCGAACACCCCACCGCGCCGGTAGGCCGACCACACGGCGACGGGCACCGCGATCGCCAGCGAGAGGATGATCGACAGGAACGCGAGCTGCATGGTGACCGGCAGCGCGTTGCCGATCAGCTCCACCACGGACTGGTTGGGCGGGACCAGTGAGTTCCCGAGGTCGCCGGAGGCCACCCCTCCGACCCAGTCGGTGAACCGGGTCCACACGGGATCGTCCAGTCCCAGTTCCTCCCTCGCCAGCTGGTATTGCTCCGCGGTGGCTCCCGGGCCGACGGCCGAGGCCGCGGAGTCACCCGGCACCGCCTCCATGAGGAAGAACGCGCCGGTCGCGGCGAGTACGACGACGACGACCGCGTGCAGAGCGCGTTCGCCAATGAACCTGAGCACGTAGTGACCCTTCGATTGAGACACCGCCTAAGGCGGTTTCTTACTCGTCTTGACGTAGCCACCATATGCCGTGATACTCGTCACAGCAAGACGGATTAAGTAGATGACTTAGACCGGACCATCACCCCGAGGAGGCCGTCATCGCCGCCGCACCACCCCGCAGACCCGTGTCGTCGAACGACCGGGACGACCTGCTGCTCGAGGTCCGGGATCTCCGCACCCACATCGACACCCCCTCCGGGCGCATCACGCCCGTCGACGGGGTCGACATCTCCCTGCGCCGCGGCGAGACCATCGGCATCGTCGGCGAGTCCGGCTCCGGCAAGTCGATGCTCGTCCGCTCGATCATGGGCATCGCCCCCACCACCGCCCGGGTGGATCCCGCCTCGACGGTCCGTTTCGACGGCCGCGACGTCCTGGCCCTGTCCCAGCGCGAGGCACAGAAGTTCTGGGGACGCGAGATCGCGATGGTCTTCCAGGACCCGCTCACCTCGCTCAACCCCATCCGGACCATCGGTCGGCAGATCATCGACCCGCTGCGGCACCATCTGGGACTGGGTCGCCGGGAGGCGGCCGACCGCGCGGTCGAGCTCCTCGAGCGGGTCCGGATCCCCTCTCCCCGCGCCCGCCTCACCGAGTACCCCCACCAGCTCTCCGGCGGCATGCGCCAACGCGTCGGGATCGCCATCGCCCTGTCCTGCTCGCCCAAGCTGCTCATCGCCGACGAGCCCACCACCGCGCTCGACGTGACGGTGCAGCACGAGATCCTCGACCTCCTCCACGGGCTGCAGGCCGACGGGGACATGGCGATGATCCTGGTCAGCCACGACCTCGCCGTGGTCTCGCAGCACACCGACCGGATCGGGGTCATGTACGCCGGTCGGTTCCTCGAGGTGGGCGACACCCGGGCGCTGCTCGACGAACCCGCGCACCCCTACACCGGCGCACTGCTGGACTCGATCCCGCGGCCGGACCTGCCTCCGCACACCCTTCTCACCGTGATCGAGGGGCGCCCGCCGAACCTGCGGGAGATGCCGCCGGGATGCCGGTTCGCCCCGAGATGCCCACGGGTGGCGGACGACTGCCTCGTCGTCGACCCCCCTCTCGAGGACCTCGCCACGGCCTCCACCTCCCACCCCACGACGACCACCGTCCACCGCGTCGGATGTCTCCACCCCACCGTCCCCGTCCACCACCGCACCAGCAGCGAGGCCTCATGACCGGCTCCAGTCAGCACGTCGCCGACGCGCCCACCCCGCCGGACGCGGGACGGCCCGGGGACGCCAAGCTCGTCGTCGATCACGTGACCGTCGAGTACCACACCCGCAAGGGGACGGTCCACGCCGTCTCGGACGTCTCCCTCGACGTGCCCCGCGGCAGGACGCTGGCGCTGGTCGGCGAGTCCGGCTGCGGCAAGTCCAGCCTCGGTCGCGCGTTGCTCCAGCTCCCCCGTCCCACCTCCGGGCGGGTGATGGTCGAC
>NZ_JAALEC010000700.1:0-1232 GCF_014145205.1 Dietzia sp. DQ11-44 | reverse complement strand
AGGCGGGCGGCCAGGTGCGCCGGCACCGAGTACGGGAGGGTGAACCAGCCGTCCACACTGGCGCTGAGCAGCGAGTTGGCGCCGAGTCGGTTGGCGCCGTGATACGCCCAGCCGCATTCGCCGCCGACGAACAGTCCGGGGATCGAGGTCTGGAGGTCGTAGTCGCTCCAGAGCCCGCCCATGGTGAAGTGACAGGTGGGCGCGATGCGCATCGGGACGGAGTACGGGTCCTCGCCGGTGGCGTGGGAGTACATCTCGAACAGGTTGCCGTACCGTTCGGCGACCCGCTGCCGGCCGTCGCGGGCGAGGGAGTCCCGGAAGTCCAGGTACACCGAGTTGTGGCGGGGGCCCACCCCGCGGCCGTCGCGGATCTCCGCCGTGATCGCCCGTGACGCCACGTCGCGGGGGACCAGGTTTCCGTAGGCCGGGTAGCGGCGCTCGAGGAAGAAGTCGCGGTCGGAATCGGGGATGTCGCCCGGCGGTCGGTGGTCGCCGGCGTGCCTCGGCACCCAGATGCGGCCGTCGTTGCGGAGCGACTCGCTCATGAGGATGGTCTTGGCCTGCCAGGTCGTGTCCTTGGGCAGGGCGGTGGGGTGGAACTGGACGAACGACGGCGAGGCGAACAACGCCCCTCGCTGGTGAGCCCGCCACACGGCCGAGGCGTTGGAGTTCACCGCGAGCGTGGAGTCGTGGAAGACGTTCCCGTAGCCGCCCGTCGCCAGCACCACGGCGTGGGCGGTCTCGGCGCGGAGGTGTCCGGTAACGAGGTCGCGGACCACGACCCCGTGACATCCGGCGTCGTCGACGATCAGATCGAGCATCTCGTGGCGGGTGTGCAACCGCACCGTGCCCGCCCGGATCTGCCGCTGGAGGGCCTGGGTGCCGGCGATCTGGAGTTGCTGACCGGTCTGCCCGCGTGAGTAGTAGGTGCGTGAGACCTGCACTCCGCCGAACGACCGCGTGGACAGCACGCCCCCGTACTCCCGGGCGAACGGCGTGCCGATCCCCGAGAAGTGGTCGATGACGCGAACCGACTCCTCGCCGAGCCTGAACGCCTCGGCCTCCCGGCCCCGGAAGTCGCCACCCTTGACCGTGTCGGCGACGAAGCGGTGCAGGGAGTCGCCGTCGACCCGCCTCGCGCGGGCGGCGTTGATCCCGCCCTGGGCCGCCACGGAGTGCGCGCGCCGCGGCGCGTCGTGGTAGGTCAGCGCGGTGACCCGGTACCCCAGCTC
>NZ_JAALEC010000699.1:0-512 GCF_014145205.1 Dietzia sp. DQ11-44 | reverse complement strand
TCCGTGGCCGCCGAGGCCACCTCCGCGGTCGGGGACGCCACCGACGGCGACGGGCCGACGACCGGCGAGCAGCCGGCCCCGGACGGGGACGGCGGCGACGACCGGTCTCCCGAGGAGCAGTTCCTCAGCGAGATCAGGACCGTCGGCGTGGACGCCGAGGACGAACAGGGTTATCTCACCCGGGGGCGCGACGCCTGTGCGTCACTCGACGGCGACATGGGCTACGTCGACGTGGTCCGGCAGTACAACGACGCCCACGCCGATGCGCCGGTGACCGAGGCCCCGGTGGTGGTGGCGGCCGCGGTCAGGGCGTTCTGTCCCCAGCACCTGCCGCAGGTCGGCCAGGACGAGGGCGGAAACCAGGGCGGCTGAAGCCGAGAGGGGCCCGTCTCACAAGCCCTCCCTGTCCAACGCCTCCGCGGTGAGCCGACGGCCGAGTTCGATCATCTCCTCCGCGCGGTGGAAATCGAAGGCCGAACACGAGTCGGACGGCACCTCCACGAGGACGTCGG
>NZ_JAALEC010000698.1:0-299 GCF_014145205.1 Dietzia sp. DQ11-44 | reverse complement strand
TGTTAGCCGGTGAGGATGCTCTGCATGGCCTCGATCGACTGGGAGACCACGTCGAAGATCCGCAGCGTGCCCGGGAGGGACTCGAGGCTCCGATCGTCCGCCTGGGCGTCGGCCCGGACCTCGCGTTCGCCCTCCTCGACCGCCTCCTCGACCTCCGGTGACGGCTGCGCCGACCCTCTCGGGGTGGCGTCGTCCCCGGTCCGGGAATCGCCCCCGGCGCCCCGCCCGGTCGGGTCGATCCCGGGTGCGTCCAGCCCGGCGGTGTCAGGACCGGCGGTGTCCGGACCGGCCGCGTCCGC
>NZ_JAALEC010000697.1:0-1701 GCF_014145205.1 Dietzia sp. DQ11-44 | reverse complement strand
TCCACGGAGGCGAGTGGCTCGAGCGGGACCGGGTTCGTCACGCCGCCGTCGATCATCAGGCGCCCGCCCACGATCGCCGGGGTGACGATGCTCGGGATCGCGAACGACGCACGGACGGCGATATCGGCCGGGCCCCGGGTGAACCACACCTCGCGCCGCGCCCGCAGGTCGGTGGCCACCGCGGTGTAGGGGATCGCCAGATCCTCGATCCGCACGTCATCGAGCATCTCGCCGATCACGCCCATGATCTTGTTGGCGCGGATCGCTCCCCCGCCGGCGAAGGACACGTCGAGCAGCCGCAGGACGTCCCGCTGTGCCAGACCCCGCACCCATTCCTCGAAACGGTCCAACTCGCCGGCCGCGAGCAGCGACCCCACGACCGCCCCCATCGACGCCCCGGACACCCCGACCACCTCGTGCCCGCGCGACTCGAGCTCGCGTATCGCCCCGATGTGCGCGTATCCGCGCGCCCCACCGGAACCCAGTGCCAACGCGACCTTCATCCGATCCCCCTCCGTCGTCCTCACTCGTGCCCGGTGCCCACACACCGGGGCCGTCCCCTCAGCGGATTCGCCTCCAGTGTGCACCGGCGCGGCCCGCGCCATCCCGGCACCGGGCCGACCGTGTCGTAGGCGCGGTCTACCTTCACCATCGTATCGAGCACCTGTTCGATACCCACGATCACCGAACACACAACAGGAGTTCCCGTGTCCCACACCGTCATCCGGTTCCGCCCCGTCGCCGCCATTGACCCCGACATGGCGCGCGTCGCCGCCGACATCGACCGGTTCGGCCTGCACCTGGTCCACGTGGGCGAGGGCTGCGCCTGCGAGGACTGCGAGTCCGCCCCACTGCCACCCGACCAACGGTTCGGATACACGGTCGGGCTCACCGATCGCGGACACCCGGAACTCCTGGCCCGCGGCCTGGGCGCCCGGGAGACGGCCGCGTTGCTCACCCGGTGGGGCGGGTCCGTCCTGGACGGCCGGGTTCTCGACGCCGGCCACCTGCTGTGCGAGGGCCCCGACGGACCGACGTGGGAGCTCGTACCGGTCCGGCGCCCCTCCAGGACTCTGCGGTGGGCGGGTCGCTACTACCGCACCACCGGTACCGGCGGCCTCACCGCACTCGAGCTGGTCCCCGCCGGGCGGCCCTGCCCGTGCGACGGGTGCTGCTGAGACCACCGCACCGGTGGGGCCGTCGTAGGGTCTACTCATGCCCCGCCATCGGCTCGTCCTGGACGCCCGTTCGCCCTCGATCATCGTCCCGCTCACGGGTCGGGATCTCACGGAGCTCGCCGAGCAGATCGGTGCGCTACGCAGCGCCGACTCCGAGTTCCGGAGCACTACCGTGAGAGGGACCCCTCCGGCCGGGGTCTCACCGGACACGGACCGACTGGTCGACGTGGTCGAATGGCGTGTCGACCTCTACGGACCCTTCACCGCCGGGGCCGGGAGTGATCCGGACCCGGCGGTGCAGGCCCTGGAGCAGATCTCGGCTCTGTTACCGGGACTGCCGGTCCTGGCCACGTTCCGCACCAGGTCCGAGGGCGGGGGTGCGGAGATCTCACCGGAGGCCTATGTCGCGCTCGTCGAGGCACTCGCCTCGACGGGCATGGCGGCCGCGTTGGACGTGGAGTACCGGCACCCGCACGCAGAGGACGCGATCACCGCCGCCCGCCGACACCGCACCCCGGTGGTG
>NZ_JAALEC010000696.1:0-4222 GCF_014145205.1 Dietzia sp. DQ11-44 | reverse complement strand
GGGGGCGCTCCGGGACGCGTGGCGCGCGAGGGAGAAGGCGATGGCAACCGGCGACCGTGATCGGCCGAGGGGCCGGAGGATGGTCATGGCCCCCCACCTGAGCGGCCTGGACCCGGACCCGGACCGCGGCGCGGAGATCGAGCAGAAGTCGCCCGGTGAGCGCGACGGCGCCGTGCCCCGCGGCGAGTTCGTCCGCAGTGTGGTCGGGACCGTCGCCGGGGTCGCGGCCGCGGTGCTGGTCTACACGGTCATGCCGGGGGACCTGGAGCACAATGCGCGACTGACCGCTGCCGTGGCGGTGCTGCTGGGGATCTGGTGGATGACCGAGTGCATCCCCATCCCCGCCACGGCGCTGGTGCCGCTCATCGCGTTCCCGGTGCTGGGTCAGGACATCTCGGTCGACGACGTCGGCGCCCAGTACGGCAACAACATCATCTTCCTGTTCATGGGCGGATTCCTCATCGCGATCGCCATGCAGAGGTGGAACCTGCACCGACGGATCGCCCTGCTGACGGTCCGGGCGATGGGCACCCGCTCGACACGGGTCATCGCCGGGTTCATGATCGCGACCGGCTTCCTGAGCATGTGGGTGTCCAACACCGCCACGGCCGTGATGATGCTGCCGATCGGCGTCTCCGTCCTCATGCTCGCCTCCGAACTGGGCGGGACCGGGTCCGGAGGGCAGGAGGACGACCCCGAGGGGTCGATGCCCCGGATGGACTCCTCGTCGGACCCGACGTCCGACGAGGTCAAGAAGGCCGTCATCCGGTCGAACTTCGGGACCGCCCTCATGTTGGGCATCGCTTACGCCGCGTCGATCGGATCGCTGGCGACGATCATCGGAACCCCGCCCAACACCCTGCTCGCCGGCTACCTCGAGAGCGAGCACGGCATCATCCTGGGTTTCGGCCGGTGGATGATGGTGGGTCTCCCACTGTCGATCGTGATGCTCCTGGTCGCCTGGTTCCTGCTCACCAAGGTGCTGTTCAAGCCGGAGGTGGAGCGGATCCCCGGGGGGCGGCAACTGTTCGACGACGAGCTGCGCAGCCTCGGCCCCATCTCGTCGGGCGAGAAACGCGTCCTGGCCGTGTTCGTCGCCGCCGCCGTCGCGTGGGTGACCGTGCCGTTGGTGTGGGAGGACCCGCCCGTCTCCGACGCGGGGATCGCGTTGATCGCCGGACTCGTGCTGTTCCTGCTTCCCGCCGGCACCGCGCGTGGCGTTCGCCTGTTGACGTGGGAGGCCGCGCTCGCCCTGCCCTGGGGGGTGCTCCTGCTCTTCGGCGGCGGGCTGGCGCTGTCGGCCCAGTTCTCCGGGTCCGGGCTCACCGACTGGATCGGTGAGAAGTCCGCCGCCCTCGGTGGCCTGCCGGTCGTCCTGCTGGTCGTCGTCGCCGCCGGCGGGGTCCTCATCCTGACCGAACTGACCAGCAACACCGCGACCGCTGCGACGTTCCTGCCGGTCGCGGGTGGGGTGGCGCTGGGTCTCGGGCTCGACCCGATGCTGCTGGCGGTCCCGGTCGCCCTGGCCGCCACCTGCGCGTTCATGCTGCCGGTGGCGACCCCGCCCAACGCCATCGCGTACGGATCCGGATACGTGACGATCGGCCAGATGATCCGCGGCGGGGTGTGGCTCAACCTCGTGGGGATCGTGCTCATCACGCTCGTCACCATGACCCTCCTGGTGTGGGTGTTCGGACTGACCTCCTGACGGGGGCGATAGCGTCGGGGGCATGAGCGTCGCGCGTACCCCCTCTCTCAGGTCGGCCGTCGAGCCGTTCCACGTCATGAGTGTCCTGGCCGCGGCGGCGCGGCGTCAGGAGACCCACGGCGACGTGATCTCCCTGTGTGCCGGGCAGCCCTCGACCCCGGCGCCCGGGCCGGTGCTGGAGGCCGCACGGCGCGCGGTGGACGGCGAGATCCTCGGCTACACCGAGGCGATCGGAATCCGACCGCTCCGGGAGGCGATCGCGGACCACCACCGGCGGGTGGACGGTGTCGAGGTGACCGCCGACGACGTCGTCGTCACCACCGGGTCGTCCGGCGGATTCACGGTGCTCTTCCTGGCCGCGTTCGATCCCGGGGACACCGTCGTCATGGCCCGCCCCGGGTACCCCGCCTACCGCAACACCCTCCAGGCCCTGGGCTGCCGCGTCCACGAGATCGCCTGCGGCCCCGGGACCCGGTACCAACCCACGGTCGCGCAGCTCGAGGCGGTCACGGTGGAGCTGGGCCACCCACCCGCCGGCCTCATCGTGGCCAGTCCCGCCAACCCGACCGGGACGATCATCGACGCCGCCGAGCTCGCCGCCCTCGCGCGCTGGTGCGAGGCCAACGGCACGTTGCTGGTCAGCGACGAGATCTACCACGGCGTCACCTACGGCCGGGAGTGCGCGAGCGCATGGCGGACGAGCCGCGAGTCCGTGGTGATGGGCTCGGTGTCCAAATACTTCTCCATGACCGGCTGGCGGATCGGGTGGATGCTGCTGCCGCGGTACCTGGGCGCCCCCGTGGACCGGCTCATCGGCAACCTCACCATCTGCCCGCCCGCGCACGCCCAGTTCGCCGCCGTCGCCGCGTTCACCGAGGACTCGGCAGGCGAGCTCGACTCACACGTGGAGCGGTACGCCCGGAACCGCGAGCTCGTGCTGCGCCGACTCGCCGGACTCGGGGTGGGGGAGACCGCACCTCCCGACGGAGCCTTCTACACCTACTTCGACGTCTCGCAATGGACCGACGACTCGGTGGCGTGGTGCGCGGAGATCCTCGAACGCACGGGGGTCGCGCTGACACCCGGCGTCGACTTCGACACCGTCGACGGTCGGCACACGGTGCGCCTGAGCTTCGCCGGGGACACCGCCGAGATCGCCGAGGCGATGGACCGACTGGAGGCCGTACTGGTCCCGCATCAGCCGCCCACGGGTTAACGTCGGCGCATGGGTTCCGCCGAGATCATCACCACCATCGTCTACATCACCCGCCCGTGGCTGTTGCTCGAGGCGCCGCTGACGGTGGATCAGGTCTACCTCAACGCACGCGAGATCCTCGCCGGGTCCACCGGCGGCTCGATGATCTCCTGACCGGGCTGCGATACTGGGGGCGTGACCGCCCAGAACGCCGTACCCGCCCGGGCCACCAAGCCCCGGATCTCCAACGTCCTCGCCTCGCGCTACGCGAGCGCCGACCTGGCCACTCTGTGGTCCGCCGAGCACAAGATCGTGCTCGAGCGGCAGCTGTGGATCGCGGTCCTGCGCGCCCAGCGTGATCTGGGAGTCACCGTTCCCGACGGTGTGATCGAGGCCTACGAGGCCGTGATCGATCGCGTGGACCTGGCGTCGATCGCCGAGCGCGAGCGGGTGACCCGGCACGATGTCAAGGCCCGGATCGAGGAGTTCAACGCCCTCGCCGGACACGAGCAGATCCACAAGGGAATGACGAGCCGGGACCTCACCGAGAACGTCGAGCAGCTCCAGGTGATCCGCTCCCTCGAGTTGGTCCGCGACCGCGGGGTGGCGGCGGTTCGCCGGTTGGCCGAGCACGCGGTGGCGCACCGCGATCAGGTGATGGCCGGCCGCAGCCACAACGTCGCCGCGCAGGCCACCACCCTGGGCAAGCGCTTCGCCTCCGCGGCCGATGAGCTGCTGTTGGCGCTCGAGCGGGTCGACTCACTGATGGAGCGGTACCCCCTGCGCGGTATCAAGGGCCCGATGGGCACCGCGCAGGACATGCTCGACCTGCTCGGGGGCGACGCCGGGAAGATGTCGGAGCTCGAGAGCCGCATCGCCGGGCACCTGGGCTTCTCCCGGACCCTGGACTCGGTCGGCCAGGTGTACCCGCGGTCCCTCGACCACGAGGTCGTCTCCGCGCTGGTCCAGTTGGGCGCCGGCCCGTCCTCGCTGGCCCACACGATCCGGCTGATGGCCGGACACGAGCTGGTCACCGAGGGTTTCCAGCCCGGCCAGGTCGGGTCGTCGGCGATGCCGCACAAGATGAACACCCGGTCCTGCGAGCGGGTCAACGGGCTCCAGGTGGTCCTCCGCGGGTACGGCTCCATGGCCGCCGAGCTCGCCGGCGCGCAGTGGAACGAGGGCGACGTCTTCTGCTCGGTGGTGCGTCGTGTCGCTCTGCCGGATGCGTTCTTCGCGCTGGACGGCATGTTCGAGACGTTCCTGACCGTGCTCGACGAGTTCGGGGCGTACCCGGCCGTGATCGACAAGGAGCTCCA
>NZ_JAALEC010000695.1:0-1656 GCF_014145205.1 Dietzia sp. DQ11-44 | reverse complement strand
ACCCCGGGGCCGGTGGGCGGGTGAGGGCCGTCATCACGCGCGTCACCGAGGCGTCGGTCACCGTGGACGGGGAGATCGTGGGCGCACTCCCCCGCGCCGGGCTGCTGGTGCTGCTGGGGGTGTCGACCGACGACGACGAGGTGGACGTCGCCACGATGGTCCGCAAGATCGCGGAGCTGCGCATCCTGCCGGGTGAGGCGGGCGCGGTCGAGATCGGCGCGCCCGTCCTGGTGGTCAGCCAGTTCACCCTCATGGGGTCGACGAGCAAGGGGCGCCGACCGTCGTGGTCCCGCGCGGCGCCCGGGGCTCGGGCCGAGGCCGCGGTCGATGCGGTGGTGCGAGGTCTCCGTGAGCGGGGACTCGAGGTCGAGACCGGGGCGTTCGGCGCGATGATGCAGGTCAGCTCCGTGAACGACGGCCCGTTCACCGTCCTCGTCGACACCTCGGGTTCCCGGACGTCGTGACGGACGTCATGGGCCCGGGAACATTCCCGGCACCCCCGCCGTTGTAGCAGTACGTGACCGTGACCCGGACACGCGTCCGTTCCGTCCATCAGCAACCGACCGCCGACTCTGATCCCCCGGGCCGGCAGGAGGAGGAGACATGACGTCAGCCACCACCCGATCGGACCGTCGGACGGAGGCGGATTCGGATGGCCAGAGCCCCAGCGCGGACCTCGTCCGCGTCTACCTCAACGGGATCGGCAAGACGGCTCTGCTGAACGCGGAGGACGAGGTCGAACTCTCCAAGCGTATCGAGGCCGGTCTCTACGCCGCCCATCTCCTGGCCACCAAGAAGCGGATGGGCCCCACCAAGAAGGCCGACCTCAAGGTGATCGTCGCGGAGGGCGAGGCCGCCCGCGCGCACCTCCTCGAGGCCAACCTGCGTCTGGTGGTCTCACTCGCCAAGCGCTACACGGGGCGCGGCATGCCGCTGCTGGACCTCATCCAGGAGGGCAACCTGGGCCTGATCAGGGCCATGGAGAAGTTCGACTACGCCAAGGGCTTCAAGTTCTCGACCTACGCCACGTGGTGGATCCGCCAGGCGATCACCCGGGGGATGGCGGACCAGTCCCGCACCATCCGGCTCCCCGTGCACCTGGTCGAGCAGGTCAACAAGCTCGCCCGCATCAAGCGGGAGCTCCACCAGCAGCTCGGTCGCGAGGCGACCCTCGACGAGCTGGCGGAGGAGTCGGGGATCCCCGCGCACAAGATCGAGGAGTTGCTCGACCACTCGCGCGACCCGGTGAGCCTGGACATGCCCGTCGGCGCGGACGAGGAGGCGCCGTTGGGCGACTTCATCGAGGACGCCGAGGCCACCAGCGCCGAGAACACGGTCGTCACCAACGTCATGCACTCGGACGTCCGTGCGGTCCTGTCCACGCTGGAGGAGCGCGAACAGCAGGTCATCACACTGCGGTTCGGTCTCGATGACGGCCAGCCCCGCACCCTCGATCAGATCGGCAAGCGTTTCGGGCTCTCGCGTGAGCGCGTCCGCCAGATCGAGCGCGAGGTCATGGCGAAGCTCCGTGAAGGGCGCCGCGCCGACAAGCTCCGCTCCTACGCGGTCTGAGGTCCGGGCCGGACGAGGACACCACGACGCCCCGGCTCCACGGTCAGGCGGGTTCACACCGCCACCGGAGCCGGGGCGTCGTCG
>NZ_JAALEC010000694.1:0-12119 GCF_014145205.1 Dietzia sp. DQ11-44 | reverse complement strand
ACGCTCCGTGAATCAGCGGGGCTAGCCTAAGAGGCCCTCGGCCAGGGTTCCGAACAATTGGTTGCGGATACAGACATGGCCGGGTGTTGGCCTGCGTTAATACGCGTCGCCCGTCTCTATGACGAACTGCTCAACTGCGGCGGCAAGGGCCTGGTTCGCGCTGCACCGCCAGCACGGTGAGCTCGTCTCCGCGCTTCCAAAGACCTTGCCGCCACGGCTCTTGCGCCCGCCTACTGGTCAATCCATACGGCGTCCGGGCGATCAGAGTGCAGGCGGAGTGAGCCGCGGACACAAGCGAACATCACCCTTGACCAATACCCCTACGGGGTATAGGTTCATTGGTGTTCGGATTGATCCGAGCCATCGGATGTCTCAACGAACTACACCCGTCAACGGAAGGAGCCGTCATGGCTACCAGCACCAAGGAGTACACCGTCCAGGGCATGACCTGCGGACACTGTGAGTCGTCGGTCAAGGAGGAAGTCGGCGAAATCGCGGGCGTCTCCATGGTGGAGGCCTCGAGCAAGACCGGAACGGTGTCGGTCTCCGGCGAGGGCTTCACCGACGAGCAGGTCGTCGCCGCCGTCAAGGAAGCCGGCTACACCGTCACCTCTTGACGCGAAGCGATCTCGCCAGCCCCAGCAGCTGGCGAGATCCCTGGCCCCGAGCACACCACCCGTTCACCGTGAAGGATTGATCCTCGATGACCCAGACTCAACCCTCCCAGATGCACCCCGCGGTGGATCTGATCGACATAGATCTGGGCGTCACGGGCATGACCTGCACTTCGTGCTCGGGGCGGGTCGAGCGCAAGCTCAACAAGCTCGACGGGGTGGACGCCACGGTCAACTTCGCCACCGAGTCCGCGTCCATCTCCTTCGACCCGAGCAAGGTCGACACGGACGCGCTCATCGAGACCGTGCGCGGTGCGGGATACGACGCGTTCACGATGAAGAATGACGACGACCAGGCTGTGGACGCAACTTCCGCAGGTGGCGGCGCCGGTCCCCGAGACCAGATCGAGGAGGCCAGGGAACGCGAGACCGCAGACCTCAAACACCGTCTGATTGTCTCGGCTGCACTCACGGTCCCGGTGGTCTTGCTGAGCATGATCCCGGCACTGCAGTTCACCAATTGGCAGTGGGCCGTGCTGACCATGGTCACCCCCATCTTCTTCTGGGGAGGCGCACCCTTCCACAAGGCCACCCTCGCCAACCTGCGGCACGGCTCGTTCACCATGGACACCCTGGTCTCCATGGGCACGGCGGCCGCCTACCTCTGGTCACTGTGGGCACTGTTCCTCGGCAACGCCGGCATGCCCGGCATGACCATGGAAGTGCATCTGCTGCCCACAAACTCCACGATGGACGAGATCTATCTGGAGACCGCCGCCGTGGTGATCTCCTTCCTGCTGCTGGGCCGCTGGTTTGAAACCAAGGCCAAGGGGCAGTCCTCCGCCGCACTCAAGGCGCTCCTCGACATGGGAGCCAAGGACGCCGCCGTCCTCCGCGACGGCGTCGAGGTCCGCATCCCCGTGGGTCAGTTGAAGGTCGGCGACATCGTCGTGGTGCGCCCGGGCGAAAAGATCGCCACCGACGGTCGCGTCACCGAGGGTTCGTCCGCGATCGACGAGTCCATGCTCACCGGCGAATCCGTCCCGGTTGAGGTCACGTCCGGCTCCACGGTGACCGGCGCAACCATGAACACCTCGGGAAGACTGCTGATCGAGGTCACCCGCACCGGCGAGAACACCACACTGTCCCAGATGGCCAAGCTGGTCACCGAGGCGCAGTCCAAGAAGGCCCCGGTCCAACGACTGGTCGACCGCATCTCGCAGGTCTTCGTGCCCATCGTGATCGTCATCGCGATCATCACCCTGCTCGTGCACTTGTTTGTGGTGGGAGCGGGACTGGCCACCGCGTTCACCGCCGCCGTGGCCGTGCTCATCATCGCCTGCCCGTGCGCACTGGGCCTGGCCACTCCCACCGCACTCCTGGTCGGTACCGGCCGCGGCGCCCAGATGGGACTGCTCATCAAGGGGCCCGAGGTCCTAGAGTCCACCCGGCGCGTCGACACCATCGTCATGGACAAGACCGGCACCGTCACCTCCGGAGTGATGTCCGTCAGCCAGGTCACCACTGCCGCCGGATTCGACCGGACGGATCTGCTGGTCAAGGCCGCTGCGGTGGAGGCCGCGTCCGAGCACCCGATCGCCCAGGCCATCGCCCGCGAGGGTGCAAAGAGTCTGGCGGGCGAGGGCCCCGTGGCCGACAGGGAGGCCGGATCCGCCATTCTGCCGGAGGTCACCGGGTTCACCAATACTGCAGGCCGTGGCGTCACGGGCACCGTCGACGGTGCCGTGGTGACCATTGGTCGCCCTGAGGGCTCCCTGCCGGCGGACCTGCGGACCGCGTTCGACGATGCCCAGAAGCAGGGCGGCACCCCTGTGGTCGCCCAGATCGACGGCACCGTCGCGGGCGTGATCACCGTCCGCGACACCGTCAAGCCCACCTCCGCCGAGGCGGTAGCCGGACTCAAAGCTCTCGGATTGACCCCGTGGCTACTCACCGGCGACAACGCCGGAGCCGCACGTGTCGTGGCCAGCGAGGTCGGCATTGATCCGGCCAACGTGATCGCCGAGGTCATGCCCCACGACAAGGTCGCCCAGATCGAGAAACTGCAGGCCAAGGGCAAGAACGTCGCCATGGTCGGCGACGGCGTCAACGACGCGGCAGCTCTCGCCCGGGCCGAGCTCGGACTGGCGATGGGCGCCGGCACGGACGTGGCGATCGAAGCCTCCGACATCACTCTGATGAACGACGACCTGCGATCCGCCGTGGACGCGATCAGGCTGTCACGCCGGACCCTGGGCACCATCAAGGGCAACCTATTCTGGGCGTTCGCCTACAACGTCGCACTGATCCCCGTCGCTGCGATCGGACTGCTCAATCCCATGCTCGCAGGCGTCGCAATGGCGTTCTCGAGTGTGTTCGTGGTGACCAACTCCCTACGCCTGCGCGGGTTCACCTCAAGCCACGCGACCCCCAACCACGACCAGACCAGGAGCCAGCAATGACGGATACCCCGGACCTCGCCATCGACCCTGCAGCCGAGCACGATGCCGAAGCCGCTGGCTGCGAGACCCACAGTCACCACGGCTACATGAAGGAAAAGGACCGCTACAAGGCCCGGCTCAAGCGGATCGAGGGCCAGGTGCGGGGCATCCACCGCATGATCGATGAGGAGCAGTACTGCATCGACATCCTCACCCAGGTCAGCGCCATCAATTCCGCACTGCGCAACGTCGCCCTCGGCCTGCTCGACGACCACATGCGCCACTGCGTCGCCGACGCAGTGAACGAGTCCGACGAGGCCGCAGAGATCAAATTCAAGGAAGTGGCCGACGCCATCGCCCGCTTCTCCCGCTAAGCGGGGGCGGGTAGGTGCATGGGAGGCCCCGGCAAGGTCGCGAGCAGGATGCTTCGCGGATGTAGCCGAGCCCCGAAATTCGGTGAACACGCCTCACCAACATACCCCGTTGGGGTATAGTTTGCGGGTGGGAAAGCCAATGAACTCGCACGGCAGAAACCAGGAGAGAACATGACATCTGATCGAATTCAGGATCCGGTCGACGCCGCCGGTTAGCTCGACGAACTCGCGGGCCCTATCCCGGGCTGGCAACCCGGTTGTTCCAATCGTCCCAGGCCATCACCGCAGGTCGTCACCGAAGAAGCCTTCGGGTTCGAGCAATGTGGCTACGGAGTCGGGCCAAAGGCAGCTCACCCTGGCCCACGCCCTTGGGCGCCCGAAAGACCAGCAGCGGCGGAGGGTGCTTCCATCGTTCCGAGCGCCCTAGAAGGGAGCCGCCATCATCGTGGCGCCAGCCCGAACCACTCCCCTGACGAACATCTTGAGCAAACCTTCACACAATCTCCACCACAATCCGCTGGCTCACCCACGATCCTGACTGTCGGCCGGACCCCAGAACGCCAGGACGTGCGTCATCACCGACGGGAACGGCGATCCTGGGATGGGCGGTGTCACGAACGTGGTCGGCCGAGCACAGATGTCAGCACGATTCGATACCCTGCGGCGGTATCGGCTCGTGGCCCGGAGCAACTGCTACTTGGCCCCACGGGAAGAGATGTCCATGACCCCTAGAACACATCATGCGCTAGGGCTCACCGCTGTCAGGGAATCATGTTCTTGCTGTTTCACTCCCTCGAAACTCCTGCATATCGAAGCTGCCGGACGCATGCCGCTCGAAGATCACGCCAACCAGGTGGCAATGGACAAGACGGAAGGGACCAAATGAATCAGTCGCACGATCATCATGACCACGCCCACAGTCACGGATCCGGCGGAGCCGCGGCCGGGCACCTCAACGAGCGAGACACGGCGGTAGCTGAGCACCATCACCCGGACGGGCCCCAGGAGACGACGGGCCACGCCCATGCGGGGCAGCATCACGCTGGCCATGAAGACCATGGCGGTCATGCCGGGCACGGAGACCATGTCGGGCAGTTCCGACGTTTGTTCTGGATCATGCTCGTCTTGGCGGTGCCGGTGGTCGGCTTCAACGAGATGTTCGCCGACCTCATCGGTTACCAGCTGCCCGACGCCGGATGGGTGTGGTGGGTCTCCCCCATCCTGGGCACAGTGATCTACCTCTGGGGCGGCCGGCCGTTCCTGACCGGCGCTCTCTCCGAGGTCCGCGCTCGTCAACCCGGCATGATGCTGCTCATCGGCTTGGCGATCACCGTGGCGTTCATCGCCTCCTGGGGCGCAAGCCTGAGCTTGTTGGATCATGAGCTGAACTTCTGGTGGGAACTGGCGCTGCTGGTAGTCATCATGCTGCTGGGCCACTGGATCGAGATGCGCTCCCTGGCGCAAACCACCTCTGCACTCGACTCCCTGGCGGCACTGCTACCCGATGAGGCCGAGAAGGTCGACGGCGACGACGTGGTCACCGTCGCACCGGCCGATCTGGCGGTCGGCGACGTCGTGATTGTCCGCCCCGGTGCTTCTGTGCCCGCCGACGGCAAGATTATCGACGGCTCGGCCAGCATGGACGAATCCATGGTCACCGGCGAGTCCAAGGCGGTCCGCCGTGAGATCGGCGAGCAAGTGGTCGCCGGCACGGTGGCCACCGACTCCGGCTTGCGCGTCGAAGTCTCCGCAATCGGTGACGACACTGCCCTGGCCGGAATTCAGAAGCTGGTGGCCGACGCGCAGGCATCCTCCTCGCGTGCCCAGCGCATCGCCGACACCGCGGCCGGCTGGTTGTTCTGGTTCGCCCTCGCATCGGCGGCGATCACCGCTGTCATCTGGAGTGTTCTGGGGATGCCGGATGCGGCGGTGGTGCGCACGATCACCGTGCTGGTGATCGCCTGCCCGCACGCCCTGGGATTGGCGATCCCGCTGGTGGTCTCGATCGCCACCGAACGCGCCGCCCGCGGCGGCGTACTGATCAAGGACCGCCTCGCGCTCGAATCGATGCGCACCGTCGACGCCGTCCTGTTCGACAAGACCGGCACCCTGACCAAGGGCGAACCCACCGTCACCGGAATCGAACCGATCGAGGGACACACCCAAGACGAGGTACTCGCCCTCGCCGCGGCGGCCGAGAGCGACAGCGAGCACCCGCTCGCCAGAGCCGTGGTCGGGGCCGCAAGGGCCCGCGAACTGACCGTGGCGAAGGCGACCGACTTCTCCTCCTCGCCAGCTGTGGGCGTGAAGGCCACGGTGGAGGGCACCGTGGTCGAGGTCGGCGGCCCCTATCTCCTCGACCAGCACGATCGCGACGAACTCCCCGTCGCCGATCAGTGGCGTACCGAGGGCGCGATCATCCTGCACGTCCTCGCCGAGGGCCGGGTGATCGGCGCGCTGCGGTTGGCCGATGAGATCCGGCCCGAGTCCCGTGACGCCGTCGACGCGCTCCATGCTGCCGGTGCGCAGGTCGTCATGATCACCGGCGATGCTCAGGCCGTCGCTGACACCGTCGCCGCCGAGCTCGGCATCGACCGGGTCTTCGCCGGGGTCCGGCCAGAAGACAAGGCCGCCAAGGTCGCCCAACTCCAGCACGAAGGCAAGAAGGTCGCCATGGTCGGCGACGGGGTCAACGACGCGCCCGCACTGGCCCAAGCCGATGTGGGCATCGCCATCGGCGCCGGGACCGACGTGGCGATCGGCTCCGCCGGCGTCATCCTGGCCTCATCGGATCCCCGCTCTGTGCTCTCGGTCATCGAACTCTCCCGGGCGAGCTACCGCAAGATGAAGCAGAACCTGTGGTGGGCCGCCGGCTACAACCTTGCCGCCGTGCCTCTCGCCGCCGGCGTGTTGGCTCCGATCGGATTCGTGCTGCCCATGAGCGTCGGCGCCATCCTCATGTCGCTGTCAACAGTCGTTGTTGCCCTCAACGCCCAGCTGCTGCGGCGCCTCGACCTGAGCCCAGAATCCGTCACAAGAGCGATGGAGCGAGGATAACCACCATGACAACCACCGACACCTCTCGGCGACGAGTCGCATCCGCGTTCCTTGCTGCCGCCGCGTTGACTCTCGCCGGCTGCTCGACCGGACCGTCAGGCAACGCGTCGACAGAACCACCCGTCACCTCGTTGGAGTCCTACGATCTCGCCGGCCTCGAGGCACCCCAGATCATCAACACGCTCGACACCATGCCGGTGGCCGACAGGCCGAACGATCTGATCGCCTCGGTGCAGCCGACTGAGCTCGTCTTGACCAGTGGCGATGAGAGCCTCGAGACGATTCCTATTCCAGAGGACCAGTTCTATCTGTCAGTGGCTCCGTATTACACGAGCACCCACCCCTGCCGATTCCACAGCCTGACCACTTGCCTCGGCGAGATCGCCAACGAACAGGTGCACGTCACAGTCACCGATAACGCCTCCGGTGACACCCTCATCGACGAACCGCGCATCACCTACGACAACGGCTTTCTCGGGCTCTGGCTACCGCGAGGCATCACGGCCACGCTCACCATCGACCACGACGGCAGAACGGCCACCGCTCCGATCTCCACGGGCGACGATGACCTCACCTGCCTGACCACTATGCAACTCGCCTGACATCCCCACTCGCGCCGATATCGCCACCGACGCGGCCACCCACCGGCAGGAAGGTAGTGCGGTCAGCATGGACCACAGCACACAGTCCCAAGACAAGCTCACTCTCACCGGATCCGTCGCGCTGGGAACCGGGGTAATGATCGGAGCCGGCATCTTCGCCCTCGTGGGCCAGGTCGCGGAATTGGCCGGCGGCTGGGTGCCGTGGGCGTTCCTCGCCGGCGCGGTGGTAGTGGCGTTCAGTTCCTACTCCTACATCCGGTACTCGGCCATCAACCCGTCCTCGGGCGGGATCGCGATGCTGCTCAAAGCCGCCTACGGGCCCGGGGTGGCGGCCGGCACGTTCTCCCTGTTCATGTACGTGTCGATGATCCTCGCCGAGTCCCTGCTGGGGCGGACCTTCGGCACCTACGTGCTGCGGCCGTTCGGCATGCAGGACTCCTCCCTGTGGGTGCCGGTGCTGGCAGTGCTCGCCATCGCCGCCGCCGCGCTGGTCAACCTGGTGGGCAACCAGTGGGTCGAGCGGTCAGCAACCGCTACCGCGGCGCTCAAGATCGTGGGCATCGCTGTGCTGGCGATCGCCGGCATCCTGGCCGCGGGCGTGTCCTCGCTGGACCGACTGTTCACCGTCGCCGAACGCACCCCACCGGAGCACGGCTGGATGGGCTTTCTGGCCGGGGTGACCCTGTGCATCCTGGCCTACAAGGGCTTCACCACGATCACCAACCAGGGCGCGGACCTACGGGACCCGGAGCGCAACATCGGCCGCTCCATCATGATCTCCATCGCCCTGTGCACCGTCCTCTACCTGTTGATCACCGTCGCAGTAACCGCCAGCCTGACCGTTCCGCAGATCATCGGGGCCCGCGACTACGCCCTCGCCGAGGCTGCCAAGCCGATGTTCGGATCCTGGGGCGTCACGCTGACCGTGATCATCGCGGTGGTGGCGACGCTGTCAGGACTCATCGCGAGCTTGTTCTCTGTCTCCAAGCTCTACGACATGCTCCGCGACATGGGCCAGGTGCCGGGACTACCCGGGGCCGGCGGACACCAGTCGCTCTACATCACAGCCGGCCTGGCGATCCTCATGGCAGCCTTCTTCGACCTGTCACAGATCGCCTCCCTGGGGGCGATCTTGTACCTGGCAATGGACATCGCCATCCACTACGGGATCGTCCGACGCCTCAAGGACGACGTCAATGCCAAGGCGTGGATCCCGTGGGTCGCGATCGTCCTCGACGTCGCAGTGCTCGTACCCTTCCTCCTGCTCAAGGCGCAGTCCGACCCACTCACGCTGGGCATCACCGCGATCGTGGCCCTAGTCATCATCACAGCGCAGTGGATCACCGTGCGTCACCGCTCCGCACAATGATCCGCCCTTCTGCGAAAAGCCGATACAACGGGTATTGGACGCTTGTTATTACAAAGATTCTGCGAAGGTCGAACCGAGGGACTGTAGCCAGTTCTGCGCATCAGTAGCGTCGGCGTTAGCTGGGCGCCTCCAGCGACGACTCGGAGAAGAAGGGAGCACATCGATGTCTCACATCACTTCAATGATCGAAACCCACCCCAACGACGCTTCCGGCATAGACGTGCAGAAGCTTGCCGACTGCATCGCCGCGTGTCTCGAATGCGCACAGACTTGCACCTCGTGCGCTGACGCCTGCCTGGCCGAAGAGATGGTCGCAGACCTACGGAACTGCATTCGCCTCAACCTTGACTGCGCCGATCTCTGCGCAACCACTGGCAAAATCCTCAGCCGTCGCACCGGGCAGAACCTCGCCACGGTCAAGACCACGCTCGAGGCATGCCGGACAGCATGCGCAGAATGTGCCACCGAGTGTAAGAAGCACGAGGACATGCACGAGCATTGTCGAGTCTGCGCCGAAGCCTGCCGCAAATGCGAACAGGCCTGCACCGAACTCCTGTCCGCGATCAGCTAACGATCAATGCCCGGCCTGGTCGGTCGTACGACAATCGACCAGGCTGGGCCACCCGCCGATATCCATGCCTTATGTAAAGCGTAGCGATTACCGACATGACGTCCGCGGCACAGCAGAAAAACTATCGAGCGGCTTTTTTGTCAGCTCGAAATCCAGTCTTCGAGAGAGACCCAGTGAACAGGTCCTCATTCAAAAAATAAAGCACCTGTGGAATGTCGTCCACCTCGAAACGCAACTTTCCACCGACACCCATCAACCTGTCTGGATCTAGTTCATTTTCTTCCATTGCCAGACGCAGGTCACTGCTCGACACGCTCGATAGATGATCCCGTCTAACTATCGCTTCCAGACGTGCCTTAAGGCGCGAATCTCTCTTTACTCGAGTTTCGAGTAAGTCTTGACTGACGGACTCCATCGGAACCGACGCCGCAAGGATAGTAATCCATTCAGGAATCTTTTTTGCCAAAGTTTCCTGGTCGCGAAAAAAGGCAGAAAAGACAGTTTGACTAAAGATCCCCAACTTGCCGCGGAAAGAAACCAAATCGATCCATTCATCGAACGCAAATATTGGGTCCTCCACGCGCTGCAGAGTGTCTGACAGCGTGGAGTATATACGTCCCCTCTTAAGTCCCCGGCGAGGATTTGATCTGCGGATAAACACAGCCCTGTCGCCAGCCTCTCCAACTACAATTGCATAAAAGGAAAGGTCTCCTGCAGGGAGATGCTTGGGATTAATCTCCTCTAATCGCTCCGCCCATCCAAGAACTGACAGGAACTTTTCGCCAGAATGTTCGGCGGCGAGATTGGGGGCATCTCCCACCTGGTCGACGTCTAGCACTAAATAGGTCTCTGGAGATAGGTCAGCATCGGGCGTCCAGTCGGCAGGCTCTCTTTGTGCCAGTTGACTCGAGGCGTTCTGGACCACATCCCGGAAGGCAGCTGCTACCTCTTGACTTAAGAGTACCTGCCGCAATTTTAGACTTTTCCCAGATGTCCATCCGACCACCAGTGTCATCGCTGAGCTTACATCGATGTTCTGAACATCAATACCCACGTCACTCATTCATGCGCTCCGTTTCATTTACATCGACTTTGTATATGTGGCCAGATAGCGGGACCGCCGCGATACTCGCCCCGACCCGGGGGCGCGTTCGGGAAACAATCAAGGACTCATGCCCTCCTCCGTCCCGAATCGAGTATATGTGGTACCCCAGAGCGAGCAGTGCCGGATTGACGAGAGAGAGATCGGTGCGGTACAGCAAGATTGCAATCAAGACGATTAGCACCGAATACGCTGCAGCGTTTCCCCAATCATTGATATCTACAAATAAAAATGGCACAATGAAAGTTAGTAAATAAGTCGGTACTTGTTGAGTTTCGTCCCTCGATTCGCTTATTACGAACAACCTTGGGACTACCGAGCTCCGCGCTTTTAGTATAAAAAACACCGTAAGTATAGCGACTGTCGCTAACGCGAATAGTGCTATACCGATAAACCGATGACTTGCAACCAAGCGAAAGCCTACAACGAGTAGCGCCGGCGCTAGTGCAGAAATGAACAACCAGATCCGTGTCATCCCAATCCTGCTTGCTCACAAAGCATTTTTGTCTCCTGCCTCCGTGCGCGCCTAGCGGCGTGGGAGGGAGACAATCCCAGAACAGTGTGCTGCACCACACCGCCCTCACAAAGATGCGCACGTGCAAAGAGGCCAAGAAATCGATTTGGGTAGACAGCCGGCATGCGGAGGCCATCCGCTCGGAGTCTCGTGTTCATTGGGCGATAGTCGCATGCTGATCCGACACTGGGCAGGAAATCGAGTTGCGAAGCTGAGCACTGCCGCCCCGAACCGCTCTGAACCGCCCCAGGGGTGTCCCGCCACCTCCTTTGCGAGTCGAGGGGAGGGCACCCCTCTCATTTGCTTGGATCTGAGGGGCCCCGACAGGGCAGCGGCCTCGGACCCGCCCGCCAGTAACGGGACTTCCCATAATTTGCGTCAGACGCTGTCGCGTTTGACGATCGTCTAACGCGACTCTTCGTGAGCGAACCGTTGACTTCCGGCTCGCGCAGCACGAACCCTAAACCCGGCTCTTGTCGGTGTGGCACGTACAAGTAGCGCAGCAAATGTGGAGACATCACGGCCTTGTGTGGCACTCCTAATCCAGCGACGTGCTCCTCCGGGGGCTTCTCTGGATCCGAGATCGGGGCGAGCTGGTCGACCCCGACAATCGGCGCCGTATTCTTCGATCGCCCAAACACGAGGTCGCGGACAATCGCTGATGGCTCTTCCCCCGCTTTGAGGCGGTCCCGCGCTTCGGCGACCTGCTCGCCGGTCAGGCCGCGTCTGCGTCCCGTGCACCTGGCCTTGGAGGGGACACATCTGATCGCTCCAATGTGACTGCAGTGAAGACAAGGAAGACGCAGAAGGCCAAGAGAAGTCCGGTCACGATTGACCAAAGGATACTTCCTGCGGTGAACGCCCAAATAAAGAGAGCAAGGAACAATCCGGCTAGAAAAAGCGTGAACAATATATCTTCGGACTTGGAGGACTTCCTTGGTGGCCGGCCCGGGGTCCGAGTACTGCTGCTAACGGGGCTCGACGTCGCAGGCTTCGCCGGTGATGGCGACTTCGGCTTGTACGGCTTGGCTGCCCCCATGCGGTTGTACGTACCGCACGATTGGCAGTAAAGCTTTTGCGTTGCGACGAGAGGAGCAGCCAAGCCCGCTACGCCCACCGTCGCTACGCCAGCGGTGGCGCCGAGGATCTTCGCTCTCCTGGTGCGCTTTCGCGTAAAGCTCTTCCCGCCACAGTTTGAACACCGAAGATCGCCACTCCCATCCACCTGAATGTCTTCCACCGCGACCCCTTCGACGAATGAGTCTGAAGCCAGATATGCCTCAGGATGCACATAAGTATGACCTAACAACAATCTGCTGGCTCAGCATTGCCGTCCTCACTACTGGGTCGTGCAACTAAGCCGAGAGCAGCAGCTGAGTCCATCCCGGCTTCAGCGAACCCCTTTCTGCACTTCTCTCTGCAGCGCGCGATAGAGCGTCGATCGCCCGACCCCCAGATCACGTGCGATCGCCGAT
>NZ_JAALEC010000693.1:0-303 GCF_014145205.1 Dietzia sp. DQ11-44 | reverse complement strand
TCGGCCTGGCGTTCACGGATGATGGCTCGCTCGAACTCGGCGAACGCACCGAGCAGTGAGAGCATGAGGTCGGCTCGCGGGTCCTGGGCGCCGGCGGCGTAGGTGGCCCGCTCGTGGACGAACTCCACGCTCGCGCCCTTCGCGGTGATCTCGCCGACGATCTGCTTGAGGTCGACCAGGGAACGAGCGAGTCGGTCCATCGACGCAACAACCAGCTCGTCGCCGTCGCGCAGGTACCTGATGCACTCTTCTAGCTTCACCCGATCGGCACGAGAGCGAGCGGACTGCTTCTCGATATAGACC
>NZ_JAALEC010000692.1:0-1477 GCF_014145205.1 Dietzia sp. DQ11-44 | reverse complement strand
CGCGAGGCCCGGCGAGCTGGCTTCGGCTTCGACTCCGGTTTCCCTTCGATGATGTTTTCCGAGTCCGTCGACTCCACCCGAAAGTTCCAGCCCAGCTCGTCCCGGCGACGAAAGCGGGTCCGCACGCTCCCGCGGCTGACGATGAGCACCTCCTCGCCACCATCACCAGAACGGTTGAGCAACGTCCCGATTCGATCAGCCATGAGGAGACCCTTTCGTCCGGAATCTGTATCAATAGATCCTAGACCCCACGGGAAGGTGTTTCATAAGTGCCGAACTAGACCCTGTGACACAGCGGCGACTGTGGACTTGATCGCTTTGTGGCGGTCTTCTGTGGTTACTTCTTGGCGGCGACGTACGACGTACCAATCGGGCGTTCTGGCCGAAAGGGTTAGAGCGAGTCGGCGACTCACGGGTGGGCGGCCGGGTTTGCGTCTGTTTTGTCAGAGTCCGAATGCTCCGCCGCTGATCAGAATGAAGGCGCCTAGGCCGATCAGGACAATCGGGAACAGGATGTGTTCCCAGCGCTCCAGGACTTCGGCGATCGGTCGGCGGGTGGCGACGAACCTTGCCAGGCCCACCAGTCCCGCCACCAGCACCAGGAACACGATGCAGTAGGCGACCACGGCTCCCGGGCCCACGTTGAGAAAGACGGGGACGTAAACGCCGATGTTGTCTCCACCGTTGGCGAAGGTTACGCCGGCCACGGTCCACACGGCGACGTTCTTGCCCTCGACCTTTGCATCGTCGTCATCATCGTCCCCGCGCCAGGCCTGCCACGCGGCCCACAGTCCCAAGCCCAGTGGGATCAGCCCGAAGTAAGGGATGGCCTGCGGGGGCAGGAAGACTCCCGCGCCCAGGGAGACGAGCACAGCCACGCCGAGGATGCCGGCGAACCCGAGATACTGGCCGGCCAGAATGCGTGCGGTGGTTCCGCGTTGGCCTGCTCCGCGGGCGAAAAACAGCGACAGGACGATGATGTCGTCGATATTGGTGGCAATGAACAGGCCGATCGCCTGCAGGGCCGAGGACAGGATCACGCCTGCACCTCCGTGGCGTGACAACCCGGCACTGAGCAGTCGGGCTCCAAGCAGGAGGCGTTTTCGTTGACCGCGAGGGTGATCTCGACCAAGGAAGATAGCGACCGGGCCAAGTGCGGGTCTGCGATCTCATACCGGGTCTGGCGACCTTCGGGCACTGCGACAACGATCCCGCAGTCGCGCAGGCATGCCAGATGGTTCGACACGTTCGACCGTGTCAGCTCCAGATCCCGGGCCAGCTCCGCCGGGTAGGCCGGCTGCTCCAGCAAGGTCAGCAGTATTCGGGACCGTGTCGGGTCGGCCATCGCCCGCCCTAACCGGTTCATCACATCGACACGAGAAGCAATAGTCAGCACTTGCTGAACTATACAGCGTCTGCTGAACTGTTGTGACAACGCCCTAAAAACCTAAAGGTTTTTAAGGCACATTCACGGCGC